>CANHON010000477.1 GCA_947462115.1 Deltaproteobacteria bacterium
ACCGGCGAGGCGCCCTCGAGCCCCTCGGGGCGCTCGGCCACCCGGAGCTTCACCGCGCGGGTGGCGTCGGCGCGCACCCACAGGAGGGCCCGGTCGGGGCCGAGGGCGCCCACCATCGGGCCGTGGGTGAGCGCGGCGGGCGCGCAGGTGCTGCAGTCGTGGCCCCAGCCCTCCGGATCAATCCAGGCGGAGGCCGCCCCCGACGCGCCGCCAAGGCGCAGGTCCGGGGTGAGGCGGCAGCTCACCGGCTCGCCGTCCAGGCGCACCTCCACGCAGGTGGGCGCCCAGTCGTCGGCGGTGGCGCTGAGCGAGAGGCTGAGGCCGGAGAGGTCGGCCCGGCTCCACCCGCGCCCCTCGGCGACCTGGATGTCGAGCATGCCCGGCTGAAGATCGATCCAGCCGGGCTTGTTGAGGCCAAAGCAGCGGTCTGGCCCGAGGCAGGCGAGCACCGGGCTGCCGCTGCCGTCGGTGGCGCCGCCGCCGGTGCGCACCCCGACGTGGATCACGCCGACGGCCTCCGGGAAGGCGGGCGGGCCAGGGTCGCGGCAGCCGTCCCCATCGGTGGGAATGCCCTCGTCCACGCCCTCATCGCAGTCTTGGTCCAGGCCGTCGCAGCGCTCGGGCGCGCCGGGGTAGCGGTCGGGGTCGGCGTCGTCGCAGTCCTCGGCCTCGGGCGCGCCGTCGCCGTCTTGGTCCACGGGCACGGGATCGTCGTGGGTGTCGCCGTCTCCAGCCGGGGCGGGGCCGCTGTCGGCGGGCGCGGGCGCGGTCTTGGCGGCGGGCGCGCCGTCGGCGCAGGCGCCGAGCCCCAGCAGCAGGGTGAGGCGCGAGGCGGGGACTCGGAGGGTCAGGGCCAAGGGGGCTCCGGGCGGGCGGGCGGCGGCGCGGGCGGGGTGGGTGCCGGGCGGCCTCAGCTTGGATCATCCTGCCCGGCGCGATCCCCGTCGTCTGGGCGGGGGCTGCGGGCCCCGGCGGCGAGGGCGGCGGCCACCTGATCGCGCTTGGCGTCGGCGTCGGCGCGCTGGCCCTGCAGGCGGGCCCGTCGGGCGGCGCTGTAGGCGGTGGTGTTCTGGAAGGTGTGCACCACGAGCAGCAGGGCGATGATCCAGTTGAAGACCTTGAGGTTCCCCGTGAGCGAGGGGATGCCCACCGACAGCAGGGCGCTGATCACCGTCAGGTTGATGATCTGGATGCTGAGGAAGGCGGCCTTGCTGCGCTCCAGCCCGGGGATGCGGGTGAGCACTTGGTGCAGGCCGAGCCAGCCGAGCACCGCGAACAGGACGGCGTCCCCCAGGGTCATGCGGTGAACTCGATGGCCAGGTTGTCGATGAGGCGGGTGGGGCCGAGGCGGGCCGCCACGAAGGCCCGGACCGGACCGGGACCGCCGAGGTAGGGCGCGAGCGTGTCGGGATCGCGGAGCTCGAGGTAGTCGAGCGCGTCCACGTCGAGCTGCGCGGCGCCGAGCGCGAGCAGGGCCCCGGGATCGGCCGCACCGTCGCCAGCAGCCGCGGCCATCGCGCGGAGGGCGCGGGACAAGCTCAGGGCCCGGCGGCGCTGCTCGGGGCTGAGGTAGGCGTTTCGGCTCGACAAGGCGAGGCCGTCGGCGTCGCGCACCAGCGGGCCGCCGATGACCTCCACGCCCATCGCGAGGTCGCGCACCATCCGGCGGATCACCGCGAGCTGCTGGAAGTCCTTCTCGCCGAAGACCGCGAGGTTGGGCTGCACCACGCCAAAGAGGCGCGCCACCACCGTCGTGACCCCGTCGAAGTGGCCCGGGCGCTTGGCCCCGCACAGGACCTCCTGCAGGCCGCCCACCTTCACGGTGGTGCTGTGGTCGGGCGCGTAGAGCGTGTCCGGCATGAACAGCACGTCAACACCGTGGGCGGAGCACTTCTCGGCGTCCCCTTGCGGATCTCTGGGATAGCGGTCGAGGTCCTCGGTGGGGCCGAACTGCAGCGGGTTGACGTAGATGCTCGTGACCAGCCAGTCGCAGCGCGGCCGGGCGATGTCCATCAAGGAGGTGTGGCCGGCGTGCAAGAAGCCCATGGTGGGCACAAAACCGACCCGCTCGCCGCGGGCGCGGCGCTGGAGGGCCTCGGCCGCCAGGGCGGCGGGGTCGCGGAGGATGCGCATGGGGGGCTCCGGCGGGGCGCGGGTCAGTAGACGCGGGCGAGCACGGCGGGGCCGCGCTTGTCGTGAAAGCTGTGGACCTCGGCCGGGAAGCTTCCCTCCCGCACCGCGACCACATAGGCCGAGACCGCGTCGATGATCGGGCGCTCGAGCTCGGCGAAGCGCTGGACGAAGCGCGGCTTGAAGCGGCTGTCGAGGCCGAGCAGGTCGTTGGCCACGAGCACCTGCCCGTCGCAGCCGGCGCCGGCGCCGATCCCGATGGTGGGGATGTGGAGCTGGGCGGTGAGCTCGGCGGCGAGCTCGGCGGGCACCATCTCCAGCACGATGCAGAAGGCGCCGGCCTCTTGGACCGCGAGGGCGTCTTCGATCAGGCGCGCGGCGGCGTCTTGGCCCCGGCCCTGCACCCGAAAGCCCGACAGGCCGTGCACCGACTGCGGGGTGAGGCCGACGTGGCCGACCACCGGGACGCCGGCCTCGACGATGGCTTGGATGGCCGGGGCGCTCCGGGCGCCGCCCTCGAGCTTGACCGACTGGCAGCCAGACTCCTTGATCACCCGACCGGCCGCGCCCAGCGCCTGGGCGGGCGAGATCTGGTAGCTCATGAAGGGCAGATCGACGGTGAGGTGGGCGTTTTGCACGGCCCGGGCCACGCAGCGGCCGTGGTAGATCATCTCGTCAAGGGTGACGGCGAGGGTGTTCTCGCCGCCCTGCACGACCATCCCGAGGCTGTCGCCCACCAGCACCATGTCCACGCCGGCGGCGTCCACGAGGCGCCCCATCGTGGCGTCATAGGCCGTGACCATCGCGATGCGCTGATTGCTGGCCTTCATGCTCTGAAGGTCCAGGACCGTCTTCCGCGCCATGGGCGCTCCTGTGGGGGCTGCGCCTCGGTCCGCGCCCCGGGTGGATCCGAGGGGTCGCCGCTGAGGCCAGGGGAGGGCTCCGCGGGGTCGGCGCCCGCGGGGTCGGCGCCCCGCGAGGGACCCGGCGTGCCCCGCCGAAGCTGGGGCCGCCCTCTGCCCGCGCGGCGACGACCGCCCCTCTCTAGCACATCGGGCGCGCCTCGCCCGGTGGGGGGCTTGCGCGGCGGTACCGATGCGGTGAACATGCGGTCATGAGCACCCTTCCCCCTGGTCCCCTGCGCGTCCTCGCCGCTGGGCCGCTCGGCGACGCGGCCGCGGTCGTGGGCGCTGCCGCTGATCTCCCCGAGCTGCTCGGCTGGCTGCGCGCTGGCCGGGTGGCCGCCGACGCGCGGGTGCTGCTGCCGGACGGGCTCGTGGTGCCGGTGCTGAGCCTGCCGGGCGCCGCGGCCGCCCTGCCCCGCCCCCGCCAAAATGACGACCCATGGGCTGCTTGGGAGAGCGCGCCCGGCCCGGCGATCGCCCCGCAGCAGGCCGCGCCCCCGCCGCTCGACGAGCTGCCCTTGGGCGCGCTGGAGCCCGTCAGCGGG
>CANHON010000478.1 GCA_947462115.1 Deltaproteobacteria bacterium
AGGTGGGTGTGGGCGCCGCGCATCCACTCGCCGTAGGCGCGCTGTCCCGCCGACGACTGCGCGGTGAGCGCAAGGTAGTCCGCGGCGCCGCTCAGCCGCACCGCCACGCTGGCGTCGAGGCCCGGCGCGGTCGTCGGCATCGCCGTCTCGTCCTTGTTCAGCGCGAACCAGAGCATGCCGAGCCAGCGCGCCGCGGCCAGCACCTGCACCTCGACGCTCGACCAAACGCCGGGCCGGTCCTCCCAGCCGGTCATCACCTCCGGGCGCCAGGTGCGCAGCCGCTCGGCCCGCAAGTAGGTGGGGATGCTCGGGCAGCCGATACGACCGAGCAAGTCTGGGCGGCCGCTGATCAGCTGCTTGGCGATCCGGATCGGCGGAGGGGCGCCCTGGGCGCCGGCGCCACGGGTGAGATCCATGATGATGCCCAGCAGGCCCGGTAAGGGCGAGCTCGCGGGCAGCGAGGGGAGGGCGTCGGGCTCGACCGTCCGCGCCACCCAGCGATAGCGCAGGCCGTGGCCGTCCTCGTCCTCCCAGGACAGCTCCACCGGGGGGCCAGAGTAGCGGAGGGCCTGCCCATCGGAGCTGGCGGAGACCAGCCTCTGCCACTCTGTGCGACCTTCGCTGAGGGCCGAGCGCTCCCAAGCCTCGACGATCCAGCGAGCGGCGGTGACCGGGCCTGTCGGTGTCCACAGCAAGCGGTCCCAATCGGCCTCGGACGCGGTCCCCATCGCTTGGAGCGCGAGCAGGCCGAGCTCGGGCCCGGGACAAAACACAGGAGACGATGCCGCCGAGCTGCGAGAGAAGCCTACTGCGTTGCCTCGGAACATTCTCCCAAGCTGCCACTCGCTTTCGCCTTGAATGTAGTATGGGTTGATGTCCTCGGTCAACTCAGCGCGCACAAGGCGGCGCAGTCGATGCGCGGCCCACGCGCCCGGGCCCCAGTGGGCCAACATCTTCAGCCGCCACCATGGCTCTGCACCTTGAGGCGCGACGTCCATTGTTTCGAGCGTCCCCTCCGAGTCTGCCCCGCTCAACGTAGCGGCGTCTCGGATCAGCTTGGTGACCGGGCCCGACGGCTGCATGTCGTCTCGGAGGTGGCTTAGCTCCGAGACGCCGCGGGAAGTGCCAAAGCTGGTCACCATGAGCTGCGCGCGAAGCGCGCGGCCAAGCCCGAACATGGGGTGGACCAGCGCCCGCGCGATGTGCCGCACCGGCTCTGCGCGCCCGATGAGGTCTTCGAAGCGGCGGGCGTCATCGGGGAGCTGCCGCTCCTTGGCTGCGGCCTCCAGCATCGCCTCGCCGACCTCGCTGCCAGCAGCAAAGTGCGCGAACAGCCAGAGGCAGGGGAGGTGGTACGAGTCCAATGCCGCGAGGCTTTGCGGTGGCGTCGCCCGGGTGCGGGGCCCCTCGAACTGCATGGAGAGGACGTCGTTGAGCAGCGAGAGTCGTGCCTCGGTTCGTAGGTAGGCACGAAGCTCAGCCGAGATCGGCCAATACACCCAGGTGTCGCTCGGCACCCCAGGCACCCTCGACAGCCCGCGAACCGGGGGCGGGGTGTTCTTCCCCATGCCCACCTCGACCAGCGGCGAAGAACGGAGAAAGAGCACTCCAGGCCCAGCGAGGCGGATCAGCCGGCTCCATGCCAGGAGCAGCTCGCCGACGGGCCGGTTGGCTTCGTTGCGCACCGGCAGGCGTCGGCGAAAATCGATGCCCAGCTGAAGCACGGCGCCACCATCGGGGTCAAGCACCGCGTGCTCGATGGTCGCGGTCTGGTCGACGACCCGCTCCGATCCGAAGGTGCTCTCCATCAGCTCTTCGCGGAGCTCCGACGGCTCGTTGCCAAGCGCCCGCGCCCGATCGTTGTTGACGGGCAGGTGGATCAAAAGCTGGGCGAACAGGTGGTCGACCTCCTGGATGGCTTGGAAGGTCCGCGCAGCGGATGGCTCCTCAGACACCGGCTTTTGCTCATGCCTGGAGAGCTCGGCGGCCAGCTCGGTGAGGTCGCGGTAGTTCATTCTCCACAGCCGAACCGTGGCCGGCGACACGACCTCGGCGACGATGGACTGAAGCTCGGCGGCCCACTTGGCCCACCGGTAGGGCTTGTTCTCCTCGACCTTGACGAGGTTTCGCAGGACATCGCGCAGCCCGAAGGTGGGGCGATGCCAGGTGTGCGCCGGGTGGAACATCTTCTGCACCACCTTCGCCCCCAGCTCCCCCACCGGGCCCTCCTTCGACGGGCCGCCGCCCGCCAAGCGCGCCAGCTCGCCATCGGCCTTGGCCTGGGCCGTCTGCTCCAGCAGCGCCTTGTCGCCCGTGCACAAGAACACCAGCCGCTTGTGCCGCAGCAAGCGCAGCGCGTGGAGCAGCTCGGGGCTGCGCGAGACCTGCATGTCGACGTCGTCGATGGGCAGCACCAGCAGGTCAAAGTGGGCGTCGAGGCGCCCCGCCTGCTGCTTGATCGTATTGAACAGCGCGTCCATGGCCTTCGTGAAGCGCTCCTCGAAGCCCGCCCACGACCGCAGCCGCTGCCGATCCTGCTCGGCGCGCGCCAGGAAGCCCGTGCCGTCGCTCGAGTCCTCCCAGGCCAGCACTGCGTCGTCGTGCAGGCGGTGCCAGGTCTCGCGCAGGCTGAGGCCGCGCTGCTCGCTCCGCCCGCGCTCGCCGAGCGTGCGGGCCGCGCAGGGGGCGTCGCCCAAGGCCTCCACCGCGGCGCGTAGGGCCTGCAGCACCCAGGCCACCAATGGCAGCCCCTTCGGCATCGGATCAAAGTCGAGGATCGGCAGTGCCCAGACCCGCTTGGCGACGTCTCTATCGAACCACCGGCTTCGCTGGTCGTCCTCGGACACCGCGTCGAGGATGCCCTGCTTGAGGGTGTGGTGCTCAGGCACCGCACGATCGGCATCTCGAACCCCGGCCCAGGCGTCGAGCAAGGTCAGCAGCAGCGAGGTCTTGCCGCTGCCCCGCCCGCCGTTGATCAGCATCAGCCGGCTGGCGCGGTCGCGCTCGGGGTGCGCCCCCGGCAAGCGGCAGCGCGCCGGCTCTACCTTGAGCTCAGCGAGCGGACCGACATCGGCGAGGATGTTCGCGAAGGCCCGCTGCATGCTGAACAAGGCCGCGCGCTGATCGAGGTCGAGCTGCTCGACCGGGATCGGCGCGGCCTCGCGCGGCGCCCGGGGCTCGTCTCGGTTGGTGCGGTCGCTGCTGCCCATCTGCCCTCCGTGGCCCGGGCGTGCCTGCGCGCCGAGCCCTCCGAGCCTACCCCGCGGGCGGAGCCCAGCGCGCGATCGCCCTGTGGCGGGGCATTGTCAAGCAGCGGCGCCGATCCGGCCCCGGCGCGCGCGGCCGCATCCGGTCATCCACGTAGCCGAGGCGGAGCTTCCGCCCCGCGCAGCGCCGATCGCCCCGCCAGCAGCCCGCCGCCGCTGTCGCGCAGCTCCGATCGCCTCGACAGCAGCCCGCCGCCGCCCTTGCGCAGGTCCGATCAGTTCGACAGCAGCCCGCCTCCGCCCTCGCGCAGCGCCGATCGCGTTCCCATCAGCCCGCCCCCGCCAGCGCGCGTAGCCGA
>CANHON010000479.1 GCA_947462115.1 Deltaproteobacteria bacterium
GGCCTTCGCCGTGGTCGCGCTCGGCTGCGCGGCCGGCGTCATGGTCACCGCCAGCCACAACCCGCCCAACGACAACGGCTACAAGGTCTACAGCGCGACGGGCGGCCAGATCATCCCGCCGCTCGACGGGCGCATCCTCGCGCAGATTGACGCGCTGGTGGCCCACGGCGGCGCGGTACCCTGCCTGAGCATCGCCGACGCCGAGGCCGCCGGCCACCCGCTGCCGGTGCCCGCTTGGGTGGGCGAGGCCTACCTCCAAGGGGTGATGGGCCTGCGCGTCCACCCCGGCCGGCACGCGATTTCGGCGGTCTACACGGCCCTGCACGGTGTCGGCTACGCGAGCCTGCAGCGCACCTTGGCGGCGGCCGGCCACGCGCCGGTGATCCCGGTGGCCGAGCAGGTGGAGCCCGACGGGGCCTTCCCCACCGTCGCCTTCCCCAACCCCGAGGAGAAGGGGGCGCTCGACCTCGCCAAGGCCGCCGCCCGGGCCGCCCAGGCCGACCTCATCATCGCCCACGATCCCGACGCGGATCGCCTCGCCGTCGCCATCCCCGACGCCGGCGCCGAGGGCGGCTACCGGCAGCTCACCGGCAACGAGGTGGGCCTGCTGCTCGCCGAGGACCTGCTCGCCTACGGGCCGCCGGCCCAGCACCGCCTCGTGGCCTGCAGCGTCGTGTCGAGCCCGCTGCTGCACACCATCGCCGCCGCGTGGGGCGCGCAGAGCGAAGACACCCTCACCGGCTTCAAGTGGCTGGCCGACGCCGCGCTCCGCTTCAAGGGCGTCCACCCCGATGGCCGCTTCGTCCTCGGCTTTGAAGAGGCGCTCGGCTACTCGGCTGGCGGCCTCGTCCACGACAAGGACGGCGTCTCGACCGCGCTTTTGCTGCTCGATCTCGCCGCCTTCTGCCAGGCCGGCGGGTGGACGCTCGGGCAGCAGCTCGACGCCCTCTACAAGCGCTACGGCCTCGCCGGCAGCGTGCAGCGCAGCGTGAAGGTGCCGGGCGTGGACTTCCTCGCCCGCATGGGCCAGATGATGGCGGGCCTGCGGGAGAAGGGGGCCGCGACCCTCGGCGGCCGCCCGGTGCGCTCGGTGCGCGACCTGCAGACCGGGCTCGAGACCGACCGCGAGACCGGCGCCACCAGCCCCCTCAGCCTGCCCCAGAGCGACGTGCTCATCTATGCTCTGGGCCTCGAGGGCACAGAGTCGGCGCTGCGGCTGATCGTGCGCCCCTCGGGCACTGAGCCCAAGGTGAAGGTCTACGTGGACCGCATCGCCGCGGTCGGCCCCGAGGGCCTGCCGAGCGCCCAAGCCCAAGGCGCCGCCGTGATGGGCGCCCTGGCGGACGCGGTGGCGGCCGAGCTCAGCGCCATGCTCTCCGCGGCCTCGTAAACCGCCCCACCCTTGGATAGCCGCCCGACCGGACGGCCTCCCGGCCCCTTCCGACCGCCTTTGACGGAGCCGCCCATGTCGTCACCCCCAAGGTCCAGGACCCCGTGGCCCGCCCTCGCGTGGCCCACCACCGCGTGGCCCAACGACCGGTGGCCCACCGACGGCTCCGCCCGCGCCGCCGGGCCGAGGCCGGGGGCCCGCTGCCTCGGGCTGCTCCTCGTGATCGCCCTGCCTGGCTGCGTTCACATCTCCGAGGAGGAGTACGCCTGGCGGACCGAGGCGAGCACCGCCGATGAGGGGGGCGCGGACGGCGCGCTCGACGGCGCGGCGGACGGCGGGACCGAGGGCACGGCCGACGGGGCCGACGGCGGCACCGACTGCCCCGATCCCTTCACCTGGTGGGCCGACGCCGACGGGGACGGCTTCGGCGACCCCACCGGCGCGGAGCAGGCCTGCGAGCAGCCGGAAGGCACCGTCAACAACCCCAACGACTGCGACGACACCGACCCCACCGTGGGCGAGCTGGTCGCCTTCTACGTGGACGCCGACGGTGACGGCTACGGCGGCCTCGACACCACCACCGCCTGCCGCCCGCCCGAGGGCTTCGTGGCCGCGCCCGGCGACTGCGACGACGGCAGCGCCGCCCGCACGCCCGGGGCCCCCGAGGTCTGCGACGGCCTCGACAATGACTGCGACGAGATCGTGGATCAAGACGACCCAGACGTCGATCTCACCACCGGCGACACCTTCTTCGTCGACCTCGACGCCGACCGCCGCGGCGACCCCGGCGCCCCGGTCCAGGCCTGCGAGCAGCCGGCCGGCACCGCCACCAATGACCTCGACTGCGACGACGACGAGCCGCTGGCGGCCAGCGACTTCTTGGAGACCTGCAACGACGGCGTGGACAACAACTGCGACGGGCTCCCAGGCGAGTGCACCCTGCTCGGCGAGCTGTCCCTGAGCGCCGCGCCGCTCATCACCCGGGGCTTCGGCGGGGCCGACACCGGCAGCGTGGCCGCCGCCGCCGACCTGTCCGGCGACGGCTCCCCCGACCTGCTCCTCAGCGCGCCCAACTACGTGCTCAGCGGCCAGCCCACCGGCCGGGTCTCGCTGTTCCACGGCGGGCGCGCGCTCACCGGCGCCTTCTCCACCTGGAGCGACGGCGACGCGTACATCGACGCCCCGGCCCTGCGCGACCGCATCGGCTGGGCGGTGCGGGCCGACGCCGACCTCACCGGCGACGGCCAGCCCGATCTGGTGCTCGGCAGCCTGCTCGACAGCGCGGTGATCAGCGAGGCCGGCGGCGCTTGGGTCATCCCGGGCCCGATCACCGGGGCCATCAACGCCAGCGCCGGCGCCCTGCTGCACGGGGCCGAGAGCGGGGCGCGGGCCGGCAGCGCGATCGCGGCCAGCGGCGACAACAATGGCGACGGGCAGGCTGATCTGCTCATGGGCGCCTACCTGCAGACGGTCGGCGGCATCCCCACCGGGGCGGCCTACCTGTTCCACGGGCCGATCACCGCCACCCGCGGCGCCGACACGGCCGAGGCCACCATCGTCGGCAGCCTCCGCAGCGACCGCGCCGGCTTCTCGGTGGCAGGCGGCGGCGACCTCAACGGAGACGGCGTCAGCGACGTCGTTGTCGGCGCCGATCGCAGCGACTTCGCCCTGGGCGACGCCGGGGCGGTGGCCATCTTCTACGGCCCGGTCACCGGCACCATCGGCTTCGACGCGGCCGACGGCCTGCGGCTCGGGGCGGTGGCCAGCGGCTACCTCGGCTACACCTCGGAGGTGGTCGGCGACCTAGACGGCGACGGGCTCGATGATCTGGCGCTCAGCGCCGTGGGCGAAGGGGGCGGCGTGGTCTACATCGTGGCCGGTCCGGCCGGGGGCGCGCTCAACGTGAGCGGCGCCGTGACCAGCGTGCGGGCCGACGCCGCGGGCGATCGCCTCGGCCGCGCCCTCACCCGGGTGGGCGACATCGACGGCGACGGCACCGCCGAGCTGATGCTCGGGGCCTCGGGCGCCAACGGCGGGGCCGGCGAGGCGGCGATCTTCTACGGCCCGCTGGCGGCCGGGAGCCTGCTCCGCAGCGCCGCCGAGCTCCGCCTCACCGGCGCCTCGGCGAGCGACGGGGCCGGCAGCAGCGTCGCCGCGGCCGACATCAACGAAGA
>CANHON010000480.1 GCA_947462115.1 Deltaproteobacteria bacterium
CGGCGGAGGCGGGATCGAGGGCCAGGAAGGTGTTCTCGTCGAAGGCGGGGTGGGCTTCGCGCAGCTCGGCGAGGGTGAGGCTGGAGAGGTCTTGGCCGCGCTGCTCGCAGAGGCGCACGAGGCGGCCGGCGACGTGGTGGGCCTCGCGGAAGGGCACGCCGCGGGACGCGAGATCGTCGGCCAGCTCGGTGGTGAGCGAGAAGTCGCCGCGGAGGTCCGGGCCGGACTTGACCTGCAGGCTGGCGTAGCAGCCCGCCATCACCTGCACGCAGGCGCGGGCGCTGGCCACGGCCTCGAACAGGGCCGGGCGGTCTTCTTGCAGGTCGCGGTTGTAGGCCAGAGGCAGGGCCTTCACGAGGGTGAGCATGCTGATGAGCGCGCCGTAGGCCCGGCCGGTGCGGCCGCGGACCAGCTCGGCGGCGTCGGGGTTGCGCTTCTGCGGCATGATGGAGCTGCCGGTGCTCCAGTCGTCGGAGAGGCGCACCAGATCGAATTCGCGGGTGGACCAGAGCACCAGCTCTTCGGCCATGCGGCTGAGCTGGCCGCTGAGGATGGCGACGGCGGCGCAGACCTCGATGAGGTGGTCGCGGCTGGCCACCGCGTCCATGGCGTTCTCCATCAGGCCGTCAAAGCCGAGGAGGGAGGCCGTCATCTCGCGGTTGATGGGGTGAGGCGTGCCGGCCATGGCGGCGGCGCCGAGCGGGCTGCGGTTGACCCGGCGGCGGGCGTCGGCGAGGCGCTCGCGGTCGCGGCTGAGCGCCCAGGCGTGGGCCAGCAGCACGTGGCCGAACCAGACCGGCTGGCCGCGCTGAAGGTGCGTGTAGCCGGGCACGAGCGTGCGGCCCGAGCGGGCGCAGAGGTCGAGCAGGGCGCCGATGAGCTCTTGGAGATCGGCGTCCAGGCCGTCGATCTGCTCGCGGGTCCAGAGGCGGACGTCGGTGTTGACCTGGTCGTTGCGGGAGCGGGCCGTGTGCAGCTTGCCTGCCGGGGCGCCGATGAGCGCGGCGAGGCGCCCCTCGACGGCCATGTGGATGTCCTCTTGGTCGATGCCCGGCACCCAGCCCGCTTCGAGCTCGGCGGCGACTTGGTCGAGACCGCCGAGGATGTCGTGCAGCTCGTCGTTGTCGAGCAGGCCGACGGCGTTGAGCATGGTGGCGTGCGCGCGGCTGCCGGCGATGTCGTGGCGCCACATCAGCAGGTCGGTGCTGAGCGACTCGGAGAAGCGGAGCATCGCGTCTGCTGGGCCGCCGGAGAAGCGCCCGTCCCACAAGGCCATCGGGCCTCCTCGCCCGGCGCGGCCGGGCCCAAAAAAGGACCCGAGCGCGGGCCGGAGCGCCGCGGTCGGGCCCAGGGTGGCTCAGCTGTTGAGCGGGTCGCGGCCGGTCTTGCGGCGCACGCTGGCCACCGTGCGGTAGCCGAGGCCGTAGAGCTTGAGGAAGCCCACGGCGGCCGTGCGGTCGAAGGTGTCGCCGTGGCTGTAGGTGGCGAGGCCGTCGTCGTAGAGGCTGGTGGCCGAGCGGCGGCCCGTGACGATGGCCCGACCGGCGCTGACCCGGATGCGGACCTCGCCGTTGATCGTGTGGTTGGCCTGGTCGAAGAAGGCCGACAGGTTCTCGCGCAGGGGGCCGAACCAGACGCCGTCGTAGATGATGTTGGCGAAGTCTTGGCTGAGGCGCCGCATCATGTTGAAGGTGGCGCGATCCAGGCAGACGCGCTCGAGCTCGAGGTGCGCCATGTGGATGAGCGTGGCGCCCGGGGCCTCGTAGACCTCGCGCGACTTGAGCCCGACCACGCGGTTCTCGACCATGTCGATGCGGCCCACGCCGTAGCGGCCGGCCAGCTCGTTGAGCGCGCGGATGAGCTGCACGCCGCCCATGGCCACGCCGTCGATGCTGACGGGCACGCCGGCCTCAAAGCCGATGAGCACCTCGGTGCTGCCGCGGGGGGCCTCGACCGGGTCGGCGGTCATCTGCCAAGCGTCGGCGGGCGGCTCGGTCCAGAGGTTCTCCATCTCGCCGCACTCGATGGCGCAGCCCCACAGGTTCTGGTCGATGGAGTAGGGCTTCTCGCGGGTGATGGGCACCTGGATGCCGCGGGCGAAGGCGTAGTCGACCTCGTCCTCGCGGGTGAGCAGCTCCCACTCGCGCAGGGGGGCGACGACGCCCAGATCGGGCGCCAGCGCCATGCTCGTGACCTCAAAGCGCACCTGGTCGTTGCCCTTGCCGGTGCAGCCGTGGGCGATGGCGTCGGCGCCGTGCTGGCGGGCCACCTCGACGAGGCGGCGGGCGAGCAGCGGCCGGCCCAGCGCGGTGTGCAGCGGGTACTGGCCCTCGTAGAGCGCGCCGGCCTTGACCGCGGGCCAGATGAACTCGCGGACAAAGCGCTCCTGCAGGTCGTCCACCTCGGCGGCCGAGGCGCCGGTGCGCAGGGCCTTGGCGCGGATGCCGGTGAGGTCTTCGCCTTGGCCGAGATCGCCGGTGTAGGTGACGATCTCGGCGCCGTAGTTCTCGCGCAGCCAGGGGATCATGACCGAAGTGTCGAGGCCACCGGAGTAGGCGCAGACGATCTTCTTGTAGCGGCCGTGGTTGCTGGGGTTGCTCATGGGGAGTCCTCCTCGCCGTCGGCGAGCGCCCGGATGGCCGCCGCGAGGGCCTCGCAGCGGCTGGGGTGGGTTGGGGCGACAAACACCGTGTCATCGCCGGCGACGGTGCCGAGGATGTCCGGGTTGTCCCATGCGTCTAAGAAGCCAGCCACGCCTTCAGCGCGGCCGTTGAGGGTGCGAATGATGACCATCACGGTGTTGTGGTGCACCGTGGTGATCTCCATGCCCACCACCTCGCGCAGCGCCTTTCGGTAGCGGGCGCGGTTGTCGAGGCGGTAGCGGAAGCCGCTGGGGCCCCGCTCGCGGGTGATGCCCATGTCCTGCAGATCGCGGGAGAGCGTGGCCTGGGTGCAGTCGATGCCCTGGGCCGCGAGCAGCGCGCTGAGCTGCTCTTGGCTGCTGACCTCGTGCTCCTGGAGGAGACGACGGACGTGGGCGCGGCGGCGGTGCTTCTCGGCCAACAGGGCTCCCGGCTGGGGTGCGCTGCGGGCCCCCGGAGATGGCCGCCCCTATACAGGTCTCTGTATGGTCATGCAAGGCCGCGCATGGAGAGCGCGGCGGGCGCGGCGGGCGCGGCGGGCGCGGGCCCGCGCGCCGCGGGGGAGCCCAAGGGGTGCGCCGAGCGGCTTGGCGAGAACAGCGTGCCTCAGGCCATCGAGCGAGGCGATACAGATCCACCCTCGGGGCTTGCGGCGCCCGGCTGCGAGAACAGCGTGCTGGACGTCAAGCTCGGCTGCGGTGGATCCGCGGGGCCCGGCCGGCGCCCGAAGGCAGAGGGCGAGGGCGGCGGGCCGGCGCGCTGGACCCCGGGCTCAGGCGAGGCGCCGATCCCGCTCGCGGAGGATGCGATCGACCTCGGGGTAGATGCGGTAGTGGGTGATCACCTCGCCGAAGGTGTTCTTCCACTGGCGGACGCGCTCGCGGCTGACATCGAACTCATTGGCGATGGTCTGCCCG
>CANHON010000481.1 GCA_947462115.1 Deltaproteobacteria bacterium
GATCTTGGCCCGGCGCCTGCCGATGGCCTACGGCGAGCGCGAGCGCGACTGGCAGCTCCACCGCCGCGGCCGCTACGTCGAGTTCAACCTGCTGCAAGACCGAGGCACCCTCTACGGCCTCCAGTCCGGCCGGCGGGTCGAGTCGGTGCTCGCCAGCATGCCGCCCCTCGTGGCCTGGACCTACCAGCACACGCCCCCCGAGGACGGCCCAGAGGCCTCCTTGGTGCCGGAGTTTCTCCGCCCGCGGGATTGGCTCCAGCTCGGCGCGCGGCCGCAGCCGGAGGGCGCAGCGGCGACCGCTCAGGGCTCGTAGGCGCCGACCGAGGCCGTGGGGCTGCTGGTGCCGCTAAACGTGCTGAGCACCTCCACCCGGATTCGCCCGTCGCCGCCGTAGCCCCCCGAGGCCGGGGTCCCGGTCCCCAAGCAGCAGTTCTGCAGGGCGGTGCCGCCGGTGCCGCCGAGCGCCCGGAGGGTCCCGCTCACGGTCACCGAAGGGGCGACCAGGAGCACCTGGCCGCCGGCCCCGCCGCCGCCGCCGCCCAGCTCGCCCCGCCGCCCGCTGGTCGAGGTGCCGCCCCAGGAGGCGTTGGACCCGTTGCCGCCCGCGGCGGTGACGCTGCCGCCCACGGTGATGCTGGAGCCGCTGTAGAGCGCGACGATGCCGCCGCCCTGGCCACCCGAGCCGGTGGTATTGTTGGTGAACGCGCCGTCGCTCTCGGCGTCCGGCTGGCCGGCCCCGCCGCCGCCGCCGAAGTACCAGCCGCTCAGCGCCGCGTCCCCGACCGCGGTCCCTCCGCCCGATCCAGCCGCTCCCCCGAAGTAGAAGCTCGTGCCGACGGTCCCCGCGCCCCCGTGGCCGCCGCCGCCGCCCCCGGTCGCCGCGTTGGCGAAGGCCGGCAGGGCCCCGCCGCCGTTGGTGTTGCCGGTCGAGGGCAAGGTCGAGGGCCAGGTGGCCGTGTAGCTGGGTGAAGTGGAGCCTTCGCCGAGCTGCGGGTCGGTGGCGTTGCCCACCACGCCCGAGGCGCCCCGGTAGCCGGCCCGGTCGGCGCTGAGCGTGCCCGAGACGCTGATCGCGCCGGTCGCCCGCGCGACGTAGACACCGCCGCCGCTGCCCGCCCAGGGGCCCACCGTATAGGCGCCGCTGAGCGTCATGCTGGTGTAGTGGGGCACCACTTGCACCAAAACAACGTCAGTTGCCGGAAAGTCGTCGAAGAGCGGCGGCTCGATCGTGAGATCGGTGCCGTCCACCGCCGCGACGTAGACGAGCTGGTAGGTGCCCACGCCCACGCCCTGCTGGTCGAGGATGAGCAGCTCGTCGCCCACCGAGATGCCAGTGGCGCTGAGCACCTCGATCTCGTCGTCGCCGGCGTCGGCGCGGCCGTTGAGGCGGGTCCGGGTGATCGCCAGCGCGCCGGCGGAGGGCAGGGCCACCGCGCCGTCTACACCCAGCCCCGCGGTGGGGCCCCGGGCCACCGTCTCATCCAAAGGGTCCGCGTCCCAAACGTCGCGAAGACCGTCGCCGTCGTCATCCTCGTCTTCGCAGTCCTGGAGCAGGTCGGTGTCGAGGTCGGTGAAGCCGCTGTCGTCGCAGTCCAGATCGTTGTCCACGTAGCCGCTGGGGGCGGAGCAGCCCGGCACGGCCACGCTGCCGGCGGCGCCCAGGCCATCGGTGTCCGCGTCCACCCACCAGCGGGCGCCGGTGGACAGATCGACCGAGCTGTCGGCGTCGTCGATGAGGCTGTCACAGTCGTCGTCCCGGCCGTTGCACTCCTCGGCGGCGGCCGGGTTGACCCGGACCCGGCTGTCGTCGCAGTCCCCGGCGTTGAGCACGAAGCCGGCGCTCACCTCGCAGGCCCGGGCCAAGGTGCCGGGATCGCCGTAGCTGTCGCCGTCGGCGTCGCGGTACACCGCGCTCAGGGTGGTGCCGTCCAGCGAAGGGTCCGTGAGGTCTGCGAGCCCATCGCAGTCATCGTCCACGCCGTTGCAGACCTCCGAGGCCCCCGGATTGACGCTGGGATCGGACTCGTCGCAGTCGCCGCCGATCGTCAGGGCGCCGGTCGGCGCGACGCAGCGGAGCAGCGCGGCGCCGCCGCCGTAGCCGTCGACGTCCAGGTCGGCGTAGAAGGACGTCGCCGACGAGAGCAGCAGCCCCGGGTCGGCGTCGTCCATGCGCCCGTCGCAGTCGTTGTCGATGGTGTCGCAGACCTCGGCGGCCGCCGGGCTCCTCGCCGCCGAAGCGTCGTCGCAGTCGTCGTCGTTGACGCTGGTCCCGGCGGGCGCCGCGCAGGCCTGCACCGGCCGGGCGGCGTCCCCGTAGGTGTCGGCGTCGGCGTCGGTGTAGAAGGTGAAGCCGGTGCTCACATCGACGCTGGGGTCGGCGTCGTCGGCAGCACCGTCGCAGTCGTCATCTTGGCCGTTGCAGACCTCGGCGGCCGCCGGGCTGCGGTTGCCGTCGCCGTCGTCGCAGTCGCCGGCCGCGCTGACCCGCCCCGCCGGCGCCGCGCAGGCGTTGACCGGCGCGCCCGCACCAAAGCCGTCCTCGTCGAGGTCGAGGTAGTAGGCGGTGGTGCTCGACTCCAAAACGTCGTCGTCGGCGTCATCGATGCGAAGATCACAGTCATTGTCGCGGCCGTCGCAGACCTCCGCGGCGCCGGGGAAGACCGCTGGCGCGCTGTCGTCGCAGTCGGTGCCGTCCAAGGCCTCCCCAGGGCCGGGCGCGCAGGCCAAGGTGCCGGTGGCGGCGTCGCCGAAGCCGTCGAGGTCGCCGTCGGTGTAGACCGACAGGGTGGAGCTCGGGTCGAGGCTCGGGTCGGCGTCCCCCGACAGGCCGTCGCAGTCCTCGTCGCCCTCGGCGCAGACCTCGACGCCGTCGGGGTTGACGTCGCCGCGGGCGTCATCGCAGTCGGTCGCGTCGGCCACAAAACCAGCGGGCGCAGCGCAGGCCGCGGCCGAGGCCGCCGGGTCGCCGAAGCCGTCGCGGTCCCCGTCGGCGAACCAGACCGGCGCGGAGCTCGCGTCGAGAGAGTCGTCCAGATCGTCAATCAGCCCGTCGCAGTCCTCATCGAGCCCCCCGCAGACCTCCAGGCCCGCGGGGTTGACCGCGGGCGCGGCGTCGTCACAGTCGCCCGCCACCGCCGCCACCCGGCCGACCGGCTCGCAGGTCTCCTGAACGGCGTCGGGGTCGCCGAAGCCATCGCCGTCGGCGTCGGCGAACCAGAGGTAGACCAGGTCCTCATCGACGCTGCCGTCGCAGTCGTTGTCCACCGCGTCGCAGCGCTCGCCCGCGCCAGGGAACACCACGTTGGCGCCGTCGTCACAGTCCAGGTCGTTGTCTACGTAGCCCGGGGGTGGGCTGTCGCAGGGGGCGGAGACAGCGTCGCCGGCGCCATAGCCGTCGAGGTCACCGTCCAGGAAGAAGGCGCAGTCGCTGGTGCCGCCGTCGGTCCCCTCGCTTCCCCCGTCCCCGCCCCCTTCGTTGCCCCCGTCGTCGGCGGCGCCGTCGTCCGCGGCGCCGTCCCCGGAGAGGCCGTCGAGGCCGCCGGCGCCGGAGTCGAGGGC
>CANHON010000482.1 GCA_947462115.1 Deltaproteobacteria bacterium
CACCGCCCGCTCCACCGCCCGTTCCACCGCGCACTTCAGCCCGTGTTCCACCCCGATAGGAAGGTGCACCTTGACCTCGACGACCAGCGTGGAGTTCACCGCCACCGAGCGTGCCGCCCTTGAGAACCTGCCCCAGTCCGACCTCGTCGATATCGCCGTCGAGCTCGACATTGTGGTGCCCGCGCGGATCGACGTGGGCGGCCTGTTCGCCGCGATCGTGCAGAGCCTGATCGAGCGCGCCCCGACCCACGGGCTGCCGCTGAGCGCCTACGACCGGGACGAGCTGGAGGCGCTGCAGCCGGCCGAGCTCGCGGCGGTCGCCCGGCTCTGCGCGGCGCCGGCCACCATCGACGGCCTCATCAAACAGGGCGTGAAGTCGTCGAAGCGCTACCGCGACGGCCGGCCGCAGTCCGCGGTGGTGCTCATCGTGCCCACGCTGCTCGCGCCCCTGGCCCGAACCGCGGCCCGCCGAGGCTGAGCCGGCGGCGGCGGGCTGGCCAGCCTCACAGGAGCCTCACCCCCTTCTGCTTGACACGGGCTGGGCGGCTGCGTAACCGTGCGGTGAAAGCGTGGGATGGGTGCATCGAGGCACCTGGATGCCCTGCGGCCCGCCCGCAGCGCGCCCCGCACAGGGATCGGCAGACCTCCACGGAGGTCGGGGAGGTTCAAGGTGGCCAAGAAGGATTGCCCCAGCTGCGGTGCCGAGGTCCCCGTAGAGGCGTTTCGGTGCAAGCACTGCTTCCACGACCTGCACGAGCAGCCCCGCACCCGCAGCGGCCCGGTGGTCTTCCTCGGCTTCGTCGCGGCCATGATGGTCGTCGGCGCCGGGATCACCTGGTACAACTACAACTCCCAGTCCAGCGACCGCGTGGTGGTGGACCAAGAGACCCGCACCTTCGTCGTGGCCACCAAGTCGCCCACCGGGATGACGAGCGAGCGCGTCTCCTTCGACAAGGTCGAGAAGCTCGAGCACGTGCTCGGCGGCGAAGAGGCCGCCTTTGAGCTGGTGGCCGTCACCCTCGACGGCAAGCGCTACATCCTCCAGCGCTCCGAGGAGCGCCCGCTCACCATCCCCGCCCAGCACTTCTCCGCGGTCATCGGCAAGCCGCTGGTAGAGGTCCGCAATTTCAAGGGCTTTGGGGAGTAGACTGCGCGTGCTCGATCAGGCCTTCGGACGGCTGTCCCCCGACATCGCCATCGACTTGGGCACCTGCAATACGCGGGTGTTCGTCCGGGGCAAGGGGATCGGCATCGAGGTGCCCACCGTCGTCTCGGTCGAGCGCACCGGCAACGCGCGCCGCGTGGTGGCGCTGGGCGACGAGGCCAAGCGCATGCTCGGCCGCACCCCCGAGCACATCGAGGCCCTGCGCCCGGTGCGCGCCGGCCGCATCGAAGACTACGGCCTCGTGCAGGCTTTGGTGCAGGACTGCATCGAGCGCAGCCTCCAAGGCCGCTCGTTGGTCCGCCCGCGCATGATCGTCTGCATGGCCCGCGACACCGAGGACGTGCAGCGGCGCGCCATTCAAGAGGCCGCCCGCGCCATCGGCGCCCGCACCGTGCACCTCGTCTCCAAGTCGATGGCCGCGGCCATCGGGGCGGGCATGCCGGTGCAGCAGGCCGTCTGCAGCGTGGTGGTGGACCTCGGCGGCGGCGTGACGGAGATCTCCGCCGCGAGCCTCGGCGCCCTCGTGGACACCGAGACCGTGGCCTTCGGCGGCGACGACCTCGACGACGCCATCGCCTACTGGATCCGCGAGCAGCACAATGTTTTGGTGGGCTCGCGGGTCGCCGAGCTGGTGAAGCAGCAGGCGGCGGCGGCGGTGATCGGCCGCGAAGAGCCCGATGTGGTCGTCACCGGCCGCGATCTCACCACCAGCATCCCCCGAGAGATCCGGATCCGCAGCGGGTCCTTGGTGGAGGCCCTCGCGCCCTCGCTGGACGGGGTGGTCGAGGGCTTGCGGCGGCTGCTGTCGCGGATGAGCCCCGAGCTGAGCAGCGACGTGGCCGAGCACGGCGTGCTGCTCACCGGCGGCGGCGCGATGCTGCGCGGGGTCGACGCCTACATCCGCGAGGCCACCGGCCTGTCGGTGGTGGTCGCCGACAACCCCGCCCACGCCACCGTCATCGGCGCCGGTCGGCTGCTCGACGACGACGCCCTGCTTGAGCGGGTGAGCCTCTAAGCAACGGAGCCCTCCGTGCAGCCCACGCCGCTCGCCGCCCGCATGCGGCCCCGGAGCCTCGACGAGGTGGTGGGCCAGTCCACGGTGCTCGCGCCGGACGGGCCGCTGCGCCGCGCCCTGGCGGCCGGTCGCCCGCCGAGCCTGCTGCTGTGGGGTCCGCCGGGCTGCGGAAAGACCACCATCGCGCGGCTGCTCGCCGAGGCCAGCGGGCTCACGCTCCGGTCGATCTCCGCGGTCACCAGCGGCATGAAGGAGCTCAAGGAGGCCACCGCGGCGCAGAGCGGCGCCCTGTTCGGGGCCCAAGCCCCGCCCCTGCTGTTCGTGGACGAGATCCACCGCTGGAACAAGGCCCAACAGGACGCCCTCCTGCCCCTGGTCGAGGAGGGCGCGGTGGTGCTGGTGGGCGCGACCACCGAGAACCCAGCCTTCGAGGTCATCTCTGCGCTCCGCAGCCGGACCTGGCTGCTGCGCCTCGAGGCCCTCTCGCCCGACGACCTCGCCGGTCTGGTGCGCCGGGCGCTGACCGATACGGAGCGAGGCCTCGGGGGCCAGCACCTCCAGATCACCGACGAGGCGCTCGTTTTGCTCTGCGACCTCGGCGGAGGCGACGCGCGCCGCACCCTCGGTGTGCTCGAGCGTGCGGCGGCCACTTGCGCCCGGGGCGACACCATCGATCTCGCCCTGCTCAGCCGGGTCAGCGGCGGGCGCGACCTGCAGCACGACAAGGGCGGCGACGCCCACTACGACGTGATCAGCGCCTTTATCAAGAGCATGCGCGGCAGCGATCCCGACGCCACCGTCTACTACCTGGCCCGCTTGTTGGAGGCCGGCGAAGACCCGAGCTTCGTCGCCCGCCGCATCGTCATCGCCGCCGCCGAGGACGTCGGCCTGGCCGAGCCCCGGGCGCTGGAGGTGGCGGTGGCCGCCAGCCGGGCCGCCGAGCAGGTGGGGATGCCCGAGGCGCGCATCCCCTTGGCCGAAGCGGCGCTGTTCGTGGCCTTGGCGCCCAAGTCAAACTCCGCCTACTTGGCGATCAACGCCGCGATCGCCTTGGTCAAGCAGACCGGCGCCGCGCCCGTGCCGCCCCACCTGCGCAGCGCGCCCACGGCCATCGACCGCGCGCTGGGCCACGGCCAAGGCTACCGCTACCCCCACGACCACCCCGACGGCTTCCTCGTCCAGAATTACCTGCCGGAGCCGCTCCTCGGCGCCCAGCTCTACGAGCCCCGCCGCCACGGCGCCGAGAAGGTGATGGACGAGCGCCAGCGCTGGTGGCTCAGCCGCGCCGAGCGCAGCTGAGCCCAACCACGGGGCGGCCCCTGGGCGCCCCGCCGGCTGCGCCGTCGTCGGCCCGCCGCCGGGCGCGGCCGTTCGGCC
>CANHON010000483.1 GCA_947462115.1 Deltaproteobacteria bacterium
CAACGGCTGGTGGACCTGCACCTCGCCCGCGCCCAGGCCCACAAGGACCTCGGCAACCTCGACCTCGCGGAGCAGGAGACGGTGGCGGCGGACGCGCTGGCGGTGGTGCTTCAGCAGCCGCGCCTGCTGGCCCGAACCGCGACGATGCGCGGCATCTTGGCCCGCCAGCACAATGATCTCGACGGTGCATCCCATTGGTTGCGTCGCGCCCTGGAGCTCGGCCAGAGCATCGGCGACAAGCGGCTGCAGATCGAGGCCCTCTACGAGTACGGGGCGGTGAGCTGGAGTCGGGACGATCTGGAGGGCGCCCGCAGCTACTTCGAGCAGTGCCACGCCAGCAGCGAGGCCTACCAGGACGACCACAGCCTCGCGCTCGGCACCAACGGGCTCGGCCTCATCGCCCTCTGCCGCGGACAGGCGGCCGAGGCCCGGCGCTACTTCGAGCAGTCCGTCGAGGTGGCCGAGCGCGCCGGCATGATCGACCGCTTGGCCGTCGCCCGCAGCAACCTCGTCGAGGTGCACCACCTGACGGGCAACCTCCGCAAGGGCCTCGACCTCGCCGACCGCACCGTCACCCACGCCCGCGAGGTGGACCACCAAGCCGGCGTGGCCATGGGCCTTCGCGCCCGGGCCATGCTGCTCACCGACCTGGGTCGGCCCAGCGAGGCCCTCGACAGCGCCCGGGAGGCCCTGCGGGTCCAAGTGCCGCTCGACAACGTCGAAGATGAGCTGGCGGTGCTGGTTGTGCTGATCCGCGCGGAGCTCTCGATCTCGCAATCGCCGCCCGCGTCGCAGCCCCCCTTCCTCTCGCCTTCGCTGTCGCCTTCGCTCTCGCCTTCGCTGGCGCCCGCCGAGGTCCTCGCCCCCAGCGGCGCTTTGGAGCGCGCCTTGCAGATCGTGTCCGCCGGCGATTCTGAGGGATGGGGGCCCGTTTTGCACGCTTGGGCGGCCCGTCGCGCCGCCGCTCGGGGGGAGCCCGAGCTGGCCGAGGCGGAGATCGTCGCCGCCCAGCGCTGCCCCGGCCGCAAGTGGCCCCACCAAAGGGTTCGGCTCCTGCTCAACCTCGCCCGCGCCCACGAGGCGCTCGGGGCCATCGACGCCTGCTGCCTGCGGGCCAACGAGGCCCAGCGGCTCGCCGACGCCCACGGCTACCGCTACTACAGCCTGCGCGCGCATCAGCTGCTGGCCCGCTGCGAGCCCGACGAGATCACGTGCAATCGTCACCTCAAGGTCGCGGACGCCCTCGCGCGCTCGCTGGCCGCCAATCTGCAGCGAGAGGACACCGACAGCTTCTTGGAGGCGCAGGGCCTGCGTGGCCGTGCCCGACGCCGCTCTGGCGCCGACGAGACCACCGTGGGCTGAGCTGCTGCCCCCGCGGGGGGCGCGCCCGTGGGCGGATAGAGGGCCGAAGATGACCGAGCACCTCCCACCATTGACCGGAGACCGCGTGGGGCCCTATGTGCTCCTCGACGTGCTCGGCGTGGGCGGCATGGCCACGGTCTGGCGCGCGGCCGACGACGGCGGCCGGCAGGTGGCCCTCAAGGTGCTCCACCCTGGGCGCTCGGACTCCGACGAAGAGCGGCGCTTCAAGCGCGAATTCATGACCCTGCGCGATCTCCGGCACCCCAATGTGGTGGAGGTCTACGGCGCCGGTCGGGCCTCGGTCTACCCGTGGCTGGCGATGGAGCTCATCGAAGGCACTGATCTCGACGGTATTTTGACCGATTGGTCCAAGAGCGCGCCCCCAGACCGGTTCGTCCAGGTCACGCGCATCTTGCGCGGCCTCTGTGAGGCCCTCGACTATGTGCATCAGCGCGGCCTGATCCACCGCGACATCAAGCCCTCCAACGTGCTGTTGGGCCGCGACGGCCGCCCCAAGCTCACCGACTTTGGGGTGGTCAAGGCGCCGGGCGGCCAGTTCTCGACGCAGCTCACTCAGGTCGGGCGGCTGGTCGGCACCGTGGCCTTCATGGCGCCCGAGCAGATCTCCGGCGCGCCGGTGGACGGGCGGGCCGACCTCTACAGCCTCGGCGCGGTGCTCTACCTGCTGTTGACCGGCCGCCGTCCCATCGAGGCGGGCTCCATCGCCGGCTACCTGAGCCGGCACCTCACGGAAGATCCGCCCTCGCCCGCTGAGGTCGATCCCCGGGTGCCCCGCCAGCTCGACCGCATCTGCATGCGGCTGCTCCGCAAGGACCCCGCGCAGCGCTACGCCTCGGCCTCGCAGGTGCTCCGCGCCCTCGATAGCGACGAAGAAGACGCGCTGCCGGTCCTTTTCGGTCGCCAAGCCGACGTGGAGCTCCTGCTGCGACGGCTGGAGCGGCTGCGCGGCGGCGAGGGCGGGGTGCTGCTCGTGCGCGGCCCCACCGGCGCTGGTCGGACTGCCCTCCTGCGCACCATGGCCGAAGAGGGGCGCCGGGCCGGGCTCGGGGTCTGCTTGGGCAGCGGGGCCGAGCCCAACGTGCTGGAGGGGCTCTGCCAGCAGGTGCCGGCGCTCGGCCTCGCGGCGGCGGGCGGCAGCCCAGCGGAGCGGCTGGCGCGCGGCACCAGCGGCCGGCCCTGGGCCTTGATGGTGGACGATCTCGATCACATCGACCCCGCCAGCCTCGCCGAGCTCACCGCCTTGGTCCGCAGCCGCGTCGCCATCGGCGGAGAGCCGCTGCTGGTGCTCGCGACCCTGTCGGAGACCGGCGGGCGCGTCGCCGGCTTCTGCTCGGGGGCCAGCACCGGCGTCAGCCCCGAGCCCCACGCGCTGCGGGGCCTCGACGCCAAGGCCTGCGTGGCGCTGCTCCGCGGCGCGGGGGTGGCCGGTCAGGCGGCGGCAGCCCTCGGCCACCGCCTGAGCTCGGAGCGGGGCGGCCTCCCCGGCCCGATGCTCGAGCAGGTCGAGCTGCTCGTCCGCCACGGCTGGTTGCAGCGGGGCGCCGATGGAGAGCTCCGGTTGAACGTCTCCGTGGATCGCCTGCGCGACGACCCGCTGCCCCTGCCGGAGCGGGTGCGCGCCGCCGAGGCCGCCCGCCTCTCTGGCCTGAACGGGGCCTCGAGGGCGCTGCTGGACGCCGTCGTGATCGTGGACATGACCGTCGATCTGGCCTTGCTCGCGACGGTGGCGGGCCTGCCGATCGGCGAGGCCGAGCGCGGCCTTCAGCCCCTGCTGGACGCCATGCTCGTCGAGCGGGTGGAGGAGGCGGGCGCCGCGCTGCTTCGGCTGCGCCCGGACCGTCCGGGCGATCTGCTCAGCGCCCTGATCGAGCCAGGCACCGCAGAGGCCATGCACCGCGCGGCGGCCGAGGCCCTCCTTCGGCGGTGTCGGCGCCGCCCCGGCGAGCTTGGGCCGGTGATCGCCCGCCACTTGATGCGCGGGGGCGAGGTGGCCGCCGCGTACCCGCTGCTGCTGGACGCCGCGGCGCGGGCCGCCCGACAAGGAGACCTCGACCTCCTCCGCCCTTTGGTGCGGCAGGCGCTGGAGGCCCGGCCCCGGGCCGAAGCGGCGCTGGCGCCCAGCCTCATCGTTGGCCACCGCAAGCGTCTGTTTCGGTTGGAGGC
>CANHON010000484.1 GCA_947462115.1 Deltaproteobacteria bacterium
CCGTAGTCTTCGCCGAGCTCGGCCAGGGGCGCGCCGAGCTCCAGCGCCGCCCGGAGCTGGACCACCGCCTGAGCGGGTGCGCCCCCGCGCAGGGCCCAGCGCCCGGCGCGTCGGTGGGCCGCCCGGGCCCGCTCCAGCTGTCCGGCGAGCCGCAGGTGCCCCGCCGCCGTCGCCGCCGCAGCGTCGCCGTCCCTGTCGAAAACATCGCCCAGCAGGCCGTGAAGCTCGGCCGCGACCGCCGGATCGGGCTGCAGGTAGGCCCGGGCCGGGCCGATGGCGAGGCGGAGCTGGGGGCCCTCGGCGCTGGCCTGGACCCGCAGCAAGCCGGCGTAGATGGCCGCCCGCGCGCCGGTCTCCGAGGCCCGCAGCAAGGGCAAAAGGCGCAGGGGCAGCGGGCCTTCGCTGACCGCGCACAGCTGCACCACCCGCTCCCCTTCGCCGCCGAGGCGGGCCGCGAGCGCCCGCAGGCCCGACCAGGGATCGCCGCCGCGATCGCCCGAACCGGGGCTGGCCGCCTGGGGCTGAAGCGCGGCTGCCAGGGCAATGGCATAGGGCGGGAGGCCCTCGCCGAGGGGCAGCGCGCCCAGCGCGGCGGGGCCCCAAGCGCCGACCGCGCCCTGCAGCTCGGCGGCGCTCAGCGGCCCGACCGCAAAGGGGCTCAGCGCCGCCCCGCCGCAGACCGCCCGCAGCGCCGGCTCGGCGTCGGCGCTCAGCAGGACCACGCAGCCGGGCCCGAGGCGGGGCAGGAGGCGGGCCAGCAGGGCCGAGGTGTCGGGGCCCGCCCACTGCAGGTCTTCGAGGACGAGCAGCAGCGGGCTCTGGGCGGCGAGGCCGTTGAGCAGCGCCGCCAGCGCGTCCATGGCGGCGGCCCGCTCCTCGGCGTTGGGGGCGGTGGCGCGGGGGGCCCCGCCGATGAGCACCGGGAACAGCAGGCCGGCGGCGTCGACGAGGCGGCTGGGGCTGGGCCGACCGCGGTGGGCCCGGCTGCGCAGCAGATCAGCGAGCTGGTCCACCAAGGCGTCGAGGCCCGGCAGGGCCACCCGCTCCACCACCGAGCAGGCCCCGCGGAGCTGCTGGGCCACCCCGCCGCGGCGCGCCGCCCGGTCGAGGAGCGCGGTCTTGCCCATGCCCGATCCGCCGAAGACGCCCACCAGCTTGGCTTTGTAGGGGTCCGGCCGCGCGGCCTCGATGAGCCCCCACTCCAGGACCGGCCGCGGCACCCACCGGCGGCTCGGCGCGCGCAGGCTCCCGGTCTCGGGCTCGTCGGCGCCGCGGAGGGCGGCCCGGGCGGACTCGAGGCTCGGGCGCTCGTCGGGCTCGGGCGAGAGCAGCGCCATGCACAGGGCGCTGAGCTCCGGCGGACAGTCCGGCCGGATCGAGACCGGCGCCTCAAACCACTGGCCCATCTTGTGCATGCGCTGCCGCTCGGCGTCCCCGCTGACCGGCGGCCGGCCCGTGAGCGCGAGGTAGAGCAGCACGCCCAGCGCGTAGAGGTCGGTGGCCGGGGTGCAGCCCTGGCGCAGCAGCAGCTCCGGCGCCATGAATTCCAGCGTGCCGGCGTAGCCTGCGGTGGTGCTGCCGGTCTGCCGCATCAAGCCGAAGTCGAGCAGGATCACGCGCTGGTTGTTGGTCTCGCCGTTTGCATCGGCGACCATCACGTTGCTCTGCTTGACGTCGCCGTGCACGAGGCCGGCCTGGTGCAGGGCCTCGAGGCCGTCCAGCACGGCGCGCAAGTGCCGCCGCAGGGGGGCCGCGTCCTGGGACACCGACAGGGGCGCGCCGTCGATCCACTCCATCGTGAAGGCGGCGCCGGCGCTGCCCACAAACAGCTCGTAGAGGGCCACGAGGTTGGGGTGGTGGATGGCCTGGGCCCGCCGAAACTCGCTGCGCAGGGCCAAGGACTCGGTCAACGCGCCGCCGCGGGGCAATTTCACCGCCACCGGCGCGCCCCGGCTGTGGTCAAAAGCCCGCCACACCTCGCCCATGCCGCCGAGCCCGGCCATCGCCTGAAGCTCGATGTGCGGCGGCAGCACCTCACGGCCGCCGGATGGGCGCGGCACCGGGGGGCCCGCGGCGGCCTCCTCGTCGGAGATCAGGGTGGGCAGGGCGATGGTCTGGGGCAGCTCGGCCATCGTTCGGGACGCTCGGGGCGGTGGGACGTGGCGCCAACAACAAGGGACGGGGCCCAACACTAGCGCATCGGGGCCATATCCCGACGGAGGGGGGGGGCAGGGCCGGCGCCGGCCGATCCCTCGAATTGCACGCCGCTCCCCGTGTTTGGCCTGCTGCAGGGCTGTTTCAGTGTTTCAGATAGAGCGATGGGCGCCCTTCGCCGCCCCTCCGGGCGCGCCCGCGGCCCCGCCGCAGCCGAGGTCTGCGGCGGGCGGGCTTGGTCGCCGGGGGCGACCGGGGCTGCGCCCCGCCCTGCGGTCCGGCGGGCGCGGTGCTGAAACAGCCGTGTTTGAGATAGATACCCGTCCGCGCCGGCCGACCCCAGGGGCCGAAGGCGCCGGCCGAGGGCCGGCCGAGGCGGGCGGCGCGCGACCTTGGCGCGCGCCGGGGCCCCGCCGACGCCCAGGGGGGCGGCCTCCGGCGCCCAGGGTCTGGGGCGGAAAGCCGATGAAACACCCTTGTTTCAAGGTGATGTGATCGACTGGGCCCCGCGCTCCCCCGACTCCGCGCACCACGGCGGGCAGCGGCCGGCCTCGGCCTCGGCCAAGAAGCGCGCCTTGCTGTCGGCCCCCCGCGCCCACAGGATGAGGCTCAGGCGGCTGCCGCTCCGCACCGGGAGCACGCGGTGGCGCAGCTTTCCCCAGTGCAGGGTGGCCTCGCCCACCCTCGGATCGAGCTGCGCGCGCTCCTCGGGGCGGACGCGGCCGTCGAGGTGAAGGCCGCAGCGGGCGCCCTCGAGCTGCAGCGCCGCGCCCTCGGCCGGGCCCTCCAGGCACAACGAGAGGGTGAGATCGCTGTCATCGACGTGCTGGCCCAAGCTCTCGTCGCCGAGCTCGCCGTAGCGCACCAAAAAGCCGTTGACCTCCACCATCGGGCCATCGACCGGGCCGCCCAGCGCCGACCGGCCGAGCGCCCAGAGCCCGAGGTCCATGAGCGCGGCGGCGAGGGCCTCTAAGCCCAGCGCTTCGAGCGGCAGGCCGTAGCTGTGCATGGAGGTGGGCGGCTGGACTTGCGCTTCGCCGCGCAGCAGCCGGTCCTCCCAGGCGCGCGCCGCCGCCGCGAGGCCAGCGCACCAGGCCGGGTGGAGCAGCGGCCCCGCGAGGGCGCCGGGCCGGATCGGGCGCAGGGCGTGGCCGAGCGGTCCGCCGGGCACGAGGTCCGCCGCGGTGGGGGCGAAGACCGGCGGCGGGGGCCGGAGCGGGGGTGGCGGCGTTGGCGCTGGATGGGGCGCGGCGTTGACCTTGGATTGGGCCTCGGGCGAGGCGGCCGACGACGAAGCGCCGCCCCCACCCCCAGAACCAGGGCGAGGGCGGCCATCCGGCCCGCGCCCGAGCCGCCCGCCCACCAGCGCGCGCAGCAGGGCGGGC
>CANHON010000485.1 GCA_947462115.1 Deltaproteobacteria bacterium
GGCTGTTGAGAAAGGTGAGCCAGTCGGCGTTGCTGACCGGGTCCCGGTCGATCACGAAGCCATCGACCCACACGTCTCGGGCCGGCAGGCTGTCGATGGCCAGCGGATCGCCGCCCGACCGAAACCACCCCGGCGCCACATAGCGCTGATGGTCCGGCAGCTCGGCCTCGGGGAGCAGCGCGAGCGGGCGGTCGTGGTCCTCGCCAGGCCAGACCAAGCGCCAGCGCGCGGAGCGGCTGAGCTGCAAGGGGAGCCGCGCGGGGGCCCGCCCCGGCGCCCGCACCTCCAGCACATAGGCGCCGCGCTGGAGGCGCAGGCCCTCGATGGGGAGCGGCACCGGCTCGCTGGCCTCGAGCTCGGTCCAGCGGTGGAGCGTCAGCGCGAGGCGGATCACCCGAACGGTGGCGCCCGGCGCCTCGGCGCGCAGGGAGAGCTCGGCGTCGCCCCGCAGCAGCGCGGCGTAGCGGCCGCGGTCGTGCACCTTGAGCGCCTTTTCGTAGACCAGCGCCGCGCCGACCTCCCCCTTCGCCTCGGCCCGCAGCAGGCCCGCTGCGCTGTGCTCGGCCAACAGGGCGTGGGCCTCGAGCAGGTCGTCCTTCAAGAACAGCGCCGCCTGCGCCTTTTGCTGCATCTCGGCGTAGGCCTCGGCGGCGCGCAGCGCCAGGGCCTCCGCTTCGTCTTCGTCGCGCCAGCCGGCCTCTTTGCGCGCCACCGCGTCGTGGCTGCGCAGGGCCGCCAGGGTCATCCGGGCCCGGGCGCGCAGGGCGTCGGCGCCGGCGAGGTGCTGCGCCGCGTCATCTTGGCGTTGACGGGCCGCCCGCACCAGCTCCAGCGCCCGGGCGGCGCGGGCGGAGCCGTCGAGCCAGTCGCGGATGGCCCCGGCCAGCTCGGCCGCGCTGGCCATGCGCCTTGCCGGATCGGGCTCCATGGCGCGGGCGCAGGCCTCGGCCAGCTCGATCGGCACGCGGGCCAGCTGCGGCAGCGCGGCGAGCAGGCTCGGGGGCGCGCCCTCGCGCAGCTCGGCGAGCACCTGTCGGTTGGAGCCGCGGTAGGGCGGCTGACCGCAGAGCAGCTCGTAGAGAATGGCGCCCAGGCCGTACACATCGGCTGGAGCCCCAGCCCGGCCGGCCGCGCCGCTGGCCGACTCCGGGGCCATATAGGCCGGCGTGCCGAGCACGGTGCCGTGGCGGGTCTGGGTGGCCGAGCGGCCAGCGCTCGTCCGGCTGTCCTGCGAAGCCCCGCGCCGCTGCCCCAGGGTGGCGCCGAGATCGGTGGTCAGCGGCTCGTCTTGGGCCTCCAGCTCGGGGTCGCGCTGCGGTTCGACGGCGCCGCCGAGCTCCTTGGCCAGCCCCCAGTCCATCACCTGCGCCTCGCCCCACTCGCCGAGCATGATGTTGCTGGGCTTGAGGTCCCGGTGGACAACGCCGACGCTGTGGGCATAGGCGATGGTGTCGCAGATGCGGCTGAAGGCATCGACGAGGCGGCGGAAGCTCCAGCCCCCGGGCATCTCGGGCCAGGCCTCGGCGTTCGGCGGCGCGTGGAGGGCGTGGATCAGCTCGCTGAAGGTGCGCCCGTTCACCAATTTCATCGTGAACCAAGCGCGCCCGTCGGCGAGGCAGCCCTGCTCGTAGACCGGCACGACGCCGGGGTGGGGCAGGCGGGCCGTCACCCGCGCCTCGGCCACAAAACGCGCCCGGACCGCCTCGGTGTGGGGCCCCAGATCGTCCCGCAGCACCTTCATCGCGACGGTTCGGTCGAGCTGCAGGTCGAGCACCTGCAGCACCACGCAGGAGCCCCCGCGCCCGATCACCTTCTGCCCGAGGTAGCGCGGCGGCAGCTCCAGCCAGGGCTCCATGCCAAAGCGCGTCGCCCGCCCGAGCAGCGGGGCGAGCCCGTCTGAGCCGAGGGCGGCGAGGTCCACGCACGAGGCGGCGAGGTGCTCGTCGAGGATCGTCGGCGCGCAGCCCTGGCCCGGATCTGCCACCTCCAGCCCGGGCGTCGCCGCGTCTGTCCCCATGAACCGTCCCCCGTCCTGATCTGGCTGCCGCCGTCGAGCGTATCAAACCGCGCCACCGCCGCGGGGCGCTGGGACAGCCGGGTGGACGCCCGAGGTCTCTCAGGCGCGGGCGCAGGATCGGATGGGACCGTCCGGTTCGCCGCCGCCGTCGGGAAAAGAAGACAGCGACGGCAATTCTCGCCACGGACGGGGCGCGCTATTGAGGGTGAACACAGCGGCCGAGGGCCGCGCGGAGGGCATGATGGCCGCCTCGACCCTGTTCATTCGATCGCTGCGCCTCGGCGCCCTCGTCGCGCTCTCCGCCTGTGCTGGCGGCGACGATCCCGCCGGCAAGGCTGATCCCATCGCAGAGGACACCGGGGCCGACACAGGCGGCGCCGATGGGGGCGAGGGCGGCGACGGCGTGGACGACCCCGACGCAGACGCCGACGGCGTGCCCGCGTCGCTCGACTGCGACGACAACGACAAGGACGTGTTCCCCGGCGCGGTCGAGCTCTGCAACGGCAAGGACGACGACTGCGACGGCGACGAAGACGAGGCGGACGCGGCCGATACCATCGAGTTCTTCCTCGATCTGGACGGGGACGGCTGGGGCGGCGGCACCTCGCTGCAGGGCTGCTCTCCGCCCACCGAGGCGGTCTATGTGGGCGGCGACTGCGACGACTCCGACATGACCGTGCGGCCCGACGCGCCCGAGATCTGCAACGACGGCATCGACAACGACTGCGCCCCCGGCAACGACTCCTGCGAGATCAACGTCAGCGACGCTGAAGTGGCGCGCTACGGCCAGGGCGCCTCGGCGAACGCCGCCCGCAGCCTGGCCAGCGCCGGGGACATGACCGGGGATGGCCTCGCCGACGTGCTCGTGGGCGCCGACGGCACCACCATCTCCGGCACCGGCGAAGGCGCGGCCTACATCCTGCCGAGCAGCCTCGTCACCTCGGGCGGCCTGCACGAGGGCGCGTGGCGGATCGTCGGCGAAGAGGACGGCGGCGGCGTCGGCAAGGCGGTGCTCGGCCTCGGGGACATCGACGGCGACGGCAAAAGCGACGCGCTCATCGGCGCCGACGAGGTGGACGTCGGCCGCTTCGTCAACGCGGGCCGGGTGTGGCTGGCGCGGGGCGGGGCCTTGCCCACCGGCGGCGGCGACGTGCCCGTCAGCGAGCTGCCCATCAGCCTGGACGGCGGCGCCAATTTCTCTTGGTTCGGCGTGGCCATGGCCAGCGCCGGTGATGTGGACAACGACGGCGTCAACGACGTGCTGATCGGCTCTTCGGGCGATCGCGCGGCGGCCTCGGCCGCAGGCGCTGTCTACCTCATCTCCGGGGCCACCCTCGCGGGCCTCGAGGGCTCGGCCGCTGGCGCCACCGCCGCGCGCAGCAAGTGGACCGGCGAGACCGAGAACGACTACCTCGGGGCCCGCCTCGCCGGCCCTGGCGACCTCGACGGCGATGGCATCGATGATCTGGTGCTCGCCTCCGACAACTGCAACGCCGAGCGCACCCAACA
>CANHON010000486.1 GCA_947462115.1 Deltaproteobacteria bacterium
CCAACACACCGGAGGATCTATGCACCGCCCGCTCCGCGCCCGCTCTGCGCTGCCCGCAACGTTCGCCCTTGGCTTGGTCTGCGGCTGCCGCAACATCGAGCCCGCGCCCAAGGCCCTCGACGCGGTGCTGCGTTGGTCGTTCTTCGCCTTTGATGAGGCCGAGGACGAGACCGTGGCTGAGGCCATCCGCAACCTCGACAAGGCCGCCGGCGGCGCCAACATCGAGCACCAGGACGGCACCATCGGCCCGCTGGACGCCGAGCAGCTCGCCGACATGGGCTTTGACAAGCACGACCCCGCCGACGCCCAAGGCATCTACATGGTCAACACGGTCAACTGCAGCCTCAAGCAGATGCAAGAGCTGCTGCTGGCGCGTGACCAAAATGACCTCTACCCCGGCACCTACGAGACCTACAGCCGGGAGTGGGGCGAAGGCGTCTCGGCCCTCCGCGACGGCGAGGGCGACCGTGGGGCCTGGGACGAGACCTTCACCGTGTCGCAGCTCGGAATCAAGTACGGCGCCGACACCGAGGGCGGCCTGCGCCGGGTGCGCGAGATTGACGACGAGCAGACCCCTTTCGGCGACATCCTGCTCACCCGTCGCATCATGCCCAAGCCCGCCGATATGGAGGACCCCGACCACAGCTACCCCCAAGATTGGCGGTCCGAGCTGTACTACGAGCGCTCCCCCGGCAAGGTCGTCCGCGCGGCGGCCATGTGGCGCGAGGCCGACTTTGGCGCGATCCGCTCCGACCAAGAGGGCACCTGGCGCATCCTCCTCAACGGCATGAAGAAGTGGGACGAGACCTCCGGCGAACACTGCGCCGAGTAGGGTCCGCTGCCGGCGACACGGGCGCTCAGCAGCCCCGTCGCCGCTCCAGCTGCAGCAGCAGCGCCCGGTTCTCCCGGTCGGCGGGGCTCAGGTGCCCGTCGATGGTGTCGGGGTTGACGGCATCGTCAGGCCGATAGCCCGGCTGCTTCCTGAACTCTCGCCGGGTGCGGGCGTCTGAGAACACATAGCCGTGGCGGGCGTACACCCAGCCCCGCACCAAGGCCAGCCGCGCGCAGCTCAGCCCGTCCAGGGCCTCGGCTTGCAACACCCAACCTTCGGCGGCCGCTTCGATGGGGTTCACCTCGATCGGCGCCACGCGGGGCCCCGTTTCAGCGCTCGGCGCGCGGCTCGCAGGATCCGGCGCGGAGCTCTCCGTTCGGATCGGCTGGACAGCGGCGGATGGGACGGCGGGCGCGTCGGCGGCGGGCGAGTCGGCGGCGGGCGGGGCGGCGCGCGGGGGCTCTTCCCGATCCGACTCGACGGGAACAGCGCGCTGTGGGTCATTCCCACCGGTGCGGACGGGCGGCTCCACCGGCGGGCCCAGCGACACCTCGGGCCGCGGCGCGATGCCCAGCCCCGCCTCCTGCAGGCCGAGGCGCAGGGCGTCCGGCACCAGCACCTCCTTGAGCAAAATGGCGCCCAGCGCGAGGCCCCCGCTGACCAGCAGCCCGCTGCAGCCCCGCCGCGTCGCCTCTGACATGCCCCCTCCGCGGCACCCGATCGGCGCTCCCCTGCAGCCTATCGCGGCGGATCGGGGGAAGGACCGCTGGGGCGCGCCCCTGCGCTGCGCTCCGGGTCGGCGTCCTCCGGGGTTCGCTGCGCTCCGCCGCTCCGCGGCCGGCTGCGCCGCCCTCCGGCCGCCTCGCGCGGGGCGCGGCGATCGGGCGGGCGCGATCCCACTCAAGGCCAACGGTGCGCTGCGCTTGGCGCGCGGCAGGGAGCCGAGGGGCCGCGCAGCGGGTCGCCGGCGGGCCGGCGACGGAGCGCAGCGAACCCCCGGCAGCGCCCGGCGCGGCGGGCCCTGCGCCCGACGCGGCCGCCCGGATTGACGTGCTGCAGAACCTTCAGCCCGGCAGCAGGCTCAGGAGCTTGGCCGCGCCCTCGAGGCGGCCCGCCACCCGGCCCACCTCGCTGTCGGGTCCGCCGAGCTCGGCCACGGCGCCCAATACGCCGGCGATGTCGCCGTTCGCGGCGGCGGCCACGCCCTCGGCCACCGTTCGGAGCTTGGTGTCGGCGGGCGCGAGGCCGGCGAGCCCATCCAAGGTGCGGGGCAGGTCGCCCGTCGCGACGCCCCGGGCCACCTTGACCGCCGCGCCGACAACGCCGAGCTGCTCGTCAATCACGGCCTTTACGCTCTCGGGGCTGGGCATGGCGTAGCTGACGCCGAAGTCTTCGGGCGTGGGCTGGCGGTGGCTGGCCCGCCATGCGTCGAGGGCGGCGGCGCTGGCGCTGAGCTCGGCGCGCAGGGCGTCGAGGGCGCCGGGCCGCGCGGCGTTGTTGCCGAGCGCGATCAAGGCCAGCACCTCGGCTTGGGCGGCGCGCACCCGGCCGAGATCATCGACGATGAGCGCTTGGGCGGCCGCCACGTCGGCCAAGGTCTCCTCCGGCGGGCGCGGACCGAACCAATCGGCGGCCAGGCCAGCGCGGGTCTGCTCGGCGAGCACCTCGAGGGCAAACGCGTGGCCGATCAGCGTCGTGGCCTCGGTGTCCAGGCCGTTGAGCACCCGCGCGAGGTCGAACCAGGCGGCGTGGCCCCGCTGGACGGTGTCCAGGGGCAGCTTGGCGGCGGCGCTCAGGGCGGCGGTGGACTGGGTCCAGGCGGCGGCATCGGTGGGATTGCCGCCAGGCACGGTGATCTTGGCCTTCCCTATCTGGGCGACGAGGTCGAGGCCGTACCATTGGCGCCCGTCGGCGTGGGGGTCGGTGTGGACCACGAGGCGGGGCGCGGCCTTGGCGCCGAGCAGGCCCTCGAGCAGCGTGAGGCCGAGGCCGGAGATGGCGCCGACCGCCCGCTGTTGGGTCGCTGCATTGGCGTTCGCAAAGTTGTAGACGAACGCATAGCTTTGGAAGGCGTGCACTCGGCTGCCGGCCACGAAGCCCGGCGCCAAGGAGCGCTTGACCTCGTCGAGCCGGCCCTTCACGCCCTTGGGTGCGGCCTGGGCCGACTCGCCGAGAATGCCTCCAGGCACAGCGATCAGCGCGGCGAGGCCGAGCAGGTGGGCGCGTCGGGACTGGCGGATCGGGGGCTGCATGGGCGCTCCTGGGCGGCATGGCGGCGGCGCGCTGCCGACGGGCGAGGCGGCTGGGGCGCCACCGAGCCGTCACCCGGCCGCCCCAGCCCCACCTATCGACCCACGATACGATCGGCCCGTTCGGACCGATCTGTCCCCGGAGGACCCGATGACCAGCGCCCCTGCCGCCCCGACCGCAGCCCCCACGCTCGACGCCGCGGCCATCGCCGCCTTCCACCGGCAGGGCTGGGTGGCGCTGCGCGGCGCGCTCCCGCCGGCGCTGCTCGCCGAGCTTGACGTGTGGGTCGATCAAGTCGAAGACTGGGCCTTGGTGAGCGGCCCCGGCCTGCACCACTTTGAGGGCACCGAACGGGGCCCCCGCCTCGCCCGCAGCGAGGAGCTCATCGAGGCGCACCCCGGCCTGCGCGGCCTGCTGTGCGCGGGCGCCATCCCCGAGGC
>CANHON010000487.1 GCA_947462115.1 Deltaproteobacteria bacterium
CTGCCATGCTCGACGGGCGCGAGGGCGCGGCCCCCGCGCGGAGATCCCGATGCCCCGTCGCCTGCTCGCCCGCGCCCTCTGGCTCTGCCCCGCCGCCCTCGCCGCCTGCGCCCCCGAGGCCGACGTCCCGCCGTCCGCGGCCGCCCCCCGCGCCGCCGCCCCCGCGCCCGCCGATGGGGGCGAGGCGTGGCAAGCCGAGGTCAGCCGGCGCATCGCCGCTGAGGCCCAGGCCATCCGCCTCGAAGACGGCGTCTGGCAGGCCGAGGTCGCAGCGCTGCCCGTGCGCTGGTCTGGCCGCAGCGCCGACCTCGGGGGGCGCCTGCGCCTGCGCACCGCCGCGCTCGGCCGCCCCGGCCAGGCCACCCCCTTGCCCGAGGGCCCGCCCCGCGCCGGCGCCTGCACCGCGGCCCTCGACCCCCTGGGCGCCTGCATCCCCCGCTTGGAGCGCCAAGACGGCGCGCTCACCGAGTGGTGGGAGGGCAAGGGCGCCGCCTTGGCCCAAGGCTGGTCGGTGGCCGCCCCCCCGCCCGGCGCCGGCCCCCTCGAGCTGCGCGTCGCGGTCGAGGGCCACCGGGCCCTGAGCGGCGGCGGGGCCTCGCTCGACCTGCTCGACGCCCGCGGCGACCGCTGGACCATCGACGGCCTCGCCGCCTGGGACGCCGACGGCCAGCCCCTTCCCGCCGCCCTGCGCCTGGCCGCGGGCGGCTTCGTGGTCGAGGTGAACGACGCCGGCGCGCGCTACCCCGTCGAGATCGACCCGGTCTACAGCCTCGCCGGCTGGCGGGCCGAGGGCCTCGCCGAGAGCGGCGACTTCGGCCTGAGCCTGCGGGTGGTGGGCGACCTCAATGGCGACGGGCACGCCGATGTCGCCGTGGCCGGCCCGACCTTCGGCGCCGACCGGGGGCGGGTCTACGTCTTTTTCGGGTCGGCCGCCGGGCTCTCCACCGCGGCCGCCACCCGGCTCCACGGCGAGCCCGGCGAAGACCTCGGGCTCGGCCTAGACGGCGCTGGCGACGTCGACAACGACGGCTACGACGACCTGATCGTCGGGGCGCCCGGCAGCGCGGCCGACGCCGGGGCGGCCCTGCTGTACCGCGGCGGGCCGGCCGGGCTCTCGGCGACGCCTGCCTTGCGCCTCAGCGGGTCCGCCGCCGGCGACCGCTTCGGGCTCGCCGTGGCGGGCGTGGGCGACGTCAACAACGACGGCTACGACGACATCGCCGTCGGGGCCCCCCTCTCGGGCGGCGGCCTGGGGGCGGCCTCGGTCTACCTCGGCGGCGCGGCCGGCCCCTCGGCCACCGCCGCCTGGACCCGCGCCGGCACCGTCACCAACGGCCGCTACGGCGCCGCCTTGGCCGGCGCGGGCGACAACGACAACGACGGCTACGACGACCTGATCATCGGCGGCCCGGGCGCTTCGGCCTCGGTCGTGCCCCGTTTTGAGTGGGCGCCGGGCTCCGCCGCTGGGCCCGACAGCGCCCGTCTCGCCACGGTCACGGCCGCCGCCGGCGCCTACCTCGGCGCGGCCCTCGACTCCGCCGGAGACGTCAACAACGACGGCTACGACGATGTGATCGTCGGCGCCTACGGCTCGTCCTCCACCTCGGGTCGGGCCTGGACCTACCACGGCGGCGCCGCGGGCCTGTCCACCAGCAGCGCCACCACGCTCAGCCCCGCCACCACCCTGGTGCACTTCGGCTGGGCCGTCGCCGGCGTCGGGGACGTGACCGGGGATGGCTACGATGACGTGGCGGTGGGCGCTCCGCTCTACCTGTCGAGCCGCGGGCGGGTCACGCTGCACCGGGGCTCGGCCACCGGCGTGGTCAGCTCCGCCGTGCTCACCATCACCGGCGGCGCCTCGGCCGATCGCTTCGGCGAGGCCCTCAGCGGCGGGGCCGACCTCACCGGCGACGGGCGGCCCGACCTGCTCGTGGGCGCCAGCGGCACCAGCGCCTGGGGCCAGGTCACGGCCTTCGCCGGCGCCGCCGGCACCCCCACGAGCACCGCCGCCTTCACCCTCGAGCCCATCGAGTCCACCGACAACCTCGGCCTCGCGGTGGCCGACGCCGGCGACGTGAACAACGACGGCTACGAAGATCTGCTCGTCGGCGCGCCCGGGGCCGACCGGGGCCAAGGCGCCGCTTACCTCTACCTCGGGGCCGCCGCCGGGCCCTCGACCACCGCCACCCAGACCCTCCCCGGGTCCAGCGCCGGCGAGCGCTTCGGCTGGGCCCTGGCCGGCGCCGGTGACGTGAACAACGACGGCTACGATGATGTCATCATCGGAGCCTACGCCTACAGCAGCGCCACCGGCCGGGCCACGGTCTACACCGGCCGCTCCGGCGGCCTCAGCCCGGCCGCAGCCGCCACTTACACGGGCGCGGCCACGGGCGCGGCCTTCGGCGCCGCCGTGGCGGGCGCAGGCGACGTGAACAACGATGGCTACGACGACCTCGTCGTCGGCGCCTACAACGCCACCGCGGGCGCGGGCCAGGCCCGGGTGTTCTTCGGCGGGGCCAGCCTCTCGACCACCCCAGCGCTCACCCTCGCCGGCTCGAGCGGCGCCAACCTCGGCATCGACGTGGCCAGCGCCGGCGACGTGAACGGCGATGGCTACGATGATCTGCTCATCGGCGCCAACCGCGCCTCCAGCAGCGCCGGGCGGGTCACGGTGCACCACGGGGGCCCCAGCGGCCCCTCGGCCACCGCCGCCACCACCATCACCGGCCCCGCCAGCAGCCAGCTCGGCCTCGCGCTCGCCGGCGGGGTCGACCTCGACGGGGATGGCTTCGACGACGTCGCCCTCGGCGGACCCTTCTCCACGGGCGGCGGCACCGTGCAGGTGCACCGGGGCTCGGCGGCCGGCCTCAGCAGCAGCCCGAGCCTCAGCCTCGGCGGCGGCGCCAGCGGCGCAGGCTTCGGCCGCGCCCTGCGCTGGCTCGACGTGGAGGGCGACGGCGCCGCCGAGCTGCTGGTCGGCGCATACACCGCCGACGAGGTGCGCCTCTTCGCCGGGCCGGCCGGGGTGCTCGCGCCGACCCCCGTGGCGGTCTGGGCGGGGGAGGAGACGGGCGACCTCTTCGGCAAGGCGGTCACCGCGCCCGACCTGAACGGCGACGGCCGGGATGACGTGGTGGTCGGCGCCTACGGCGTGCTCGAGGGCGGCGGGGCCGCCTACGCCTTCCTCGCTTACCAAGACGACGACGAGGACGGCGTGGACGCCGGCGAGGACTGCGACGACAACGACCCGATGGTCGGCACCGGCGTCATCGCCTTCGTCGACGGCGACGGCGACGGCTTCGGCGCTGGCACCACCGTGGCCTGCCCCGGCGACAGCGGCATCGCGTCGATCGGGGCCGACTGCGACGACAGCGACCCCGCCATCTCGCCCGCCGCCGGCGAGCGGTGCGATCCCGACAACATGGACGAGGACTGCAACGGACTCGCCGACGACTCCGACCCCGGCGCCGTCGGGGCCTCGACCGCCTACACCGA
>CANHON010000488.1 GCA_947462115.1 Deltaproteobacteria bacterium
CGTGAAGACGGTGGCGCTGGCGGAGATCCCCGAGCTGGCTGGGCTTGTGGCGACGCCCGCTCCAGCGCCGTCACCGTCTCCCTCCCCTTCGCCTGCGGCGACCGCCGAGGCGGGCAGCCGGGTGGTGGGCAGCAGCGGCTACGCGCTTCGGTTGGTTCCGGCGGGCACATACACGGTAGGTTGCACGCCGGGCCAGGGCGGCGAGTGTGACGATGAAGAGAAGCCGTCGCGCAAGGTTAGCTTGAGCCGCTCGGTGTACATGGGCGAGACGGAGGTGACCCAGGGCCTCTACCAGCGGCTGATGAGAAGTAACCCGTCGTTTTACAGCTCGTGTGGCTCGAATTGCCCAGTCGAGTTCGTTAACTGGTTCGACGTGGTCAACCTGGCGAATAGGCTGTCAGCTTCGGAGGGCCTTGAGGCCTGCTACGTGATCCGGGGAGAGTCAGTGAGCTGGCCGAAGGGCCCGTCCTGCCTTGGCTACCGGCTTCCGACGGAGGCGGAGTGGGAGGTGTCTGCTCGCGGGGGCGGCGACGCGAAGTACTCCGGGGGGAATGAGCTAAGTGCGGTAGGCTGGTTCGATGGCAACAGCGGCGGCGAGACCCGCCCGGTCGGTCAGAAGCAGGCGAACGGCTACGGCCTGCACGACATGAGCGGGAATGTGTGGGAGTGGGTGTGGGACTGGTATGACGATAGCGCCTACGCCGGGGGCTCGGTGACCGATCCCCTTGGCCCCGCGTCGGGGGCCCTCCGCGTCGAACGGGGCGGCGGTTGGTACGACGACCCGAAAAGTGCTCGGGTTAGCAATCGTTTCTACGGCTCCCCCGACGCCCGCTACGCGCTCGGCGTTCGGCTCCTCAGGACCGCCCCATAGATTGGCCTCCACCCACGACTCCCCAACTCATCGCCCAAAACAGCACCGGCTCGCCCCCACCCGCCTCGCGCGCGCCAAGCCGCCCACAGGGGCGCGCAGCGCGTGGGCGCAGCCCACCGAGGCCGGACGGCCGAGCCCGGCGGGCGGCTGACGGCGGCGCCGCCGCCGGGGCGCCCAGAGCCCGCCGCCGCGCCCTACCCGTCAGGCCTCTCGCAACAAGCGCCCGAAGCGCAGGTTGAGCTCCGCTGCCTCGATCTGGGCCGGGGCGAGCACGCTGTCGGCTAGGCCGCGCTTCTCGGCCAGCAGGCCGTCTAGGACCTCGTCGTAGCTGGTGATGCCCGCCAGGGTGGCGACCGGCGCGTGCACCTCGACGGGCCGCGGCTGCCCGAGTCGCCAGGTGCGGGCGATCATTTGGGCCTCGAGGGCGGGGTTGTAGGGGCGCTCCAACAGAAGGCTGCGGGCGGCGAACTGGAGGTTCCAGCCGGCGCCGCCGACCTCGGGCGAGACCAGCAGCAGGCGAAAGCCGGCCCCCTCGCGCACCCGCCGCACCGTGGCCTCGCGGGCCGCGAAGCTCAGCGCGCCGTTGAGGATGGGCACCTCGGGCAGCCCGTAGAGCAGGCAGAGCGCCCGGGCCAAGGTCGCCTGCACGGCCAAGGACCGCAGGAAGATCAGCGCCGCCTCGCCCTCTTGAGACCAGCGGTCGAGGACCTCGAGGGCCGCGGCGGTGCGGGCCGAGGCGCGCATCCAGCTTCGTGCCTCGTCGGCGCTGTGCAGCTCGGCGCGGGGGCTCGGGTGCAGGCTGACGCGGGCCAAGCCGGCCAGCAGCTGGAGCACTTCGCGCCCCTCGGCGCGTCCGGCCGCCGCGAGCTCGGCCCGGTACGCGGTGGCTTGGTCGCTGGGCATGGGTCGGCGGTCGGCGTGGACCGCGCAGGTGGGCAGGTCGTCGCCCAGGGTGGCGGCCCGCGTGCGGCGGATCAGGTGGCCGGCGAGGCGGCGCTGCAGCCGGGCGCCCACCTCGGCGACCTCGCCGCGCTGCGGGTACTCCCGAACGAAGTCGGCGCGGGTGCCGAGCTGCCCAGGCAGGGCGAAGTCGCAGATGGACCACAGGTCGAGCCAGCTGTTCTCGATGGGGGTGCCGGTGAGGCCGAGCGCGAAGTCGTAGCGCATGGCCCGCAGCGCCACCGAGCGCAGGCTGCCTGGGTTCTTGACCGCCTGGGCCTCGTCGGCGACCAGCAGGCCGATGTCGAGGGCGCCCAGCGCGTGCTGAAGGGTGCGCAGGGTGTCGTAGCCGACGAAGAGGGCGTCGGGCGCGAAGTTGTCCCAGGCCGCCATGTCGAGGCGGGCGTGCTGGAGCACGGTCTTGTTGGCGTCGGTGGGTGCGCGGTCGGCCCGCAGCGCGTCGAGGCTCCGCAGCACGCGGCCGTGCTCGCTGCGGGGCGCACCGTCGCCGGCCCAGACGATGCGGCGCAGGGCGCTGGGGTCGAGGCGGGCCTCGAGCTCGGTGAACCAGGTGCGCAGCAGCGAAGGCGGGGCGACCAGCATCAGCGGCAGGCGACCGCTCGGGCGCAGCGCCGGGCCGCCGCCCGCGGCGAGCTGCGCGCAGACCCACGCGGCGAAGACGGCGCCCTGGAGGGTTTTTCCGAGGCCCATGTCGTCGCAGAGGAGCCCGCCGCGCTCGCCGCGCACCCACAGCTGGCGCAGGTGGGCCAAGGCCACGCGCTGGTGCTGCTTGAGGGCGACCTCGGGCCGAAGCAGGGCGGCCTGGGCGGCGGGGGCCGGGCGCGGGGCGGCGCCGGGGGCCCACTCGATCTGCAGCTCGTTCTCTTTGATGGCCAAGATCAAGGGGCGCGGGCCCGGCGCTTGGCCCTCGCGGGGGGCGCTGGGCGGGCGCGCGGCGCGCTCGAGGGCGTCGATCAAGGCGGGCAGCGTCGGCAGGCGCCGTCCAGCGAAGGGCAAGGCGGCCTGGCCGCGCGCCGCCGCCTCGCGAAGGTCTCGGGCGAGGTCGGGCAGTTCGGGCCCCGCCACCCACAGCGGGCCGTCGGCGAGCTCGATGAGCAGGCCATCGACGGGCTCGGCCCAGGTGCGCGCCTCTTGGGGCGGCCGGCCGCTGGCCCGCGGGGCCTCGCGCAGGCCGATGACCCGCGCCGAGTAGTGCGCCTCGTCGAAGGCGTCGGCCTCGGGCAAGAAGTCGAGGGGGCTCTGCACGAAGGCGCGGCGGAGGGCGGGGTCGGGCTCGCGCTGGGCGGCCTCGGCGACGGCCACGTTGCGGGCGAGTGCTGCGCTGAGCAGGAGGTAGGTGTCGTCGGTGTCGACGTGGTAGACGCTCTCTTCGAGCAGCTGGCCGACCTGCTGCACCAGCCCCGCGGTCGGCACCGCGCGGGGCGCCCCGAGCGGCGACGGGGCCTCGGGCAGCCCCCAGGGCTCAGGGGCGTCGGCCGGCCCGGCCTCCTCTGGCGCGACTTCGGCGGGCGCTGCGGTGGCGGGCGCGGTGTCTTCGGGGCGCTCCATCGGGCGCACCATCACCAGGGCCCGCGGCTTGGGGTCGTCCTCGCCGCCGTCCACCTCGATGCGCAGGACGGTGGCCTCCTCGA
>CANHON010000489.1 GCA_947462115.1 Deltaproteobacteria bacterium
GCAGGTCGAAGGAGGGCCGCGTCCTCTGCCAAGTGAAGCGCGGGGAGGAGCTGCGCCAAGGCCTGCTCTGGCTCCTCGGCCATCAAGCTCAGCCGCCCGCGGGCCCGGCCGAGCTCGCAGCGCAGCGCCGGCTCCAGGCCCGCGCCGTCGAGGGCGCTGAGCTCCGACAGCAGCTCTCGGGCCTCCCCCAAGCGGAAAAGGTCGATGAACAGGTCAACCAGTTCCAGGAGGACCTCGGCTTGGGTCGCGCCGCCCGCCTCCGCCCGCGCGCGGGTCAGCATGGCGCGCAGCAGCTCGTCGGCCTCCGCGAAGCGCCCCTGGAGCCGCAGCGCCCGCCCCAAGGACACGGTGAGGGCGGCGCCAACGCCGATGGGCGGCGGCTCCGGCATCGCGCGCAGGGCCTGTCGCAGCTCGGCCTCGCCGGTTCGCAGCGCCCCGCGGCGCACCTGGAGGGCGCCGGCCAAGGCCAGGGCAGCGGCGTAGGCGGGGTCATCCTCGGTCAGGGCCGCGAGCTCCAAGGCCCGGCTGAGCGCGACCTCGGCGCTGGGCAGGTCGAGGGCAGCCTCGAAGGCCAAGGCGGCCTCCAGCTCGACCGCGCAGGCGACGTCGAGGGCGCCAATCCGGCTGGCCTCCTGCTCGGCCCGGCCCCGGTGCACGGCCGCGGCGCCTTGCTCCCCCCGGCGGCGGTGGAGGGCGCTGAGGCACAGCTCGGCGCGGGCCCGCTCGGCCCCGACCGCGTGCTCGGCCGCACCCCGCGCCAGGACAAGGGCCTCGGGGTCGCGGGGGTCGTCCACCGCGAGGGCCTCGGCGACGAGGCGCTGCAGGGCCGCCCGCTCCGGCGCCCCCGTGGGGGTCGCGTCCAGGCAGGCCCGGAGCGCCCCGAGGGCCGCCCAGCCCGCCCGCTCGCCAGGGGCCGCCGCCGCCCAAGCGAGCGCGCAGCGGGCCGCTTCCGGGCCGCGCCCTGCGGCGAGCAGCAGGCGCACCTTGTCGAGGCCGGGGGGCGCCGCCTCGACCTCCCCGGCCAGCGCCCGCTCCAGGCTGGCGCGGCGGGTCGGCCGGACGCGCTGGCGCAGCAGCTCGCCGAGGGCGCCCACCTCGATCTGGGCGGCGTCCCCCTCCAGATCACCCACGCACAGGTCGCTCTCGATGAGGACCCGGAGGGCGTGCCGGAGCTCATCGGCGGGCCGCTCCAGGGCCGCGGACAGCGCGCCGAGCCCGCAGGGCACCCGCGCCACCGCCAAGGCCTCGAGCGCGCGGAGGGGGGCCGCGTCGAGGCCGTCGAGGCACCGCTCCATCGGACCCCGCATCGCTTCGGGCAGGCCCACGCGCCCGCCGGAGAGGTCGCGCCAGCCGGCCTTGGGGTCGGGCACCAAGGCGCCTTGCGCCAACATCGCGTGCACCAGCTCGACGAGGTAGCCGGCGCGCCCGCCGCTGAGCTGACGGAGCCTTCGGCAGAGGGCGGCCGGCGCCGGGCTCCGACCGAGCATGGCGCGCACCAGCAGGCTGACCTCGGCCACCGAGAGCGGCGCCAGGCGGAGCGCCGGAGCACCGTCGAGCAGCGCGTCTCGCTCGGCGGGCCCCTCGACGCTGGCCAGGATCAGGAGCGGCGCGCCGGCCTCCCGGGCAGCGACCCGCAGCGCCGACAAGGCCGCCGTCGCGACGGGCCCGGCGCTGCCGAGCTCGCGGAGGGCGAGCACCGTCACCTCCCCCGGGCGAACCAGCAGGGCGAGGAGGGCCGCGGCGAGGGCAGGGGCGCCCGCCGCGGGATCGCCGGCGACGGGGACGCGGGAGAGCAGCCCGAGGGCCGCCGCCTGATCGGCCTGTGGGGCGCCGTTGCTGCGGAGGGCCGCCCGCCCGAGGCGCGCGAGCGGGGCCAGGCCGTCGCCCGCTGCGAAGCGCTCCGACAGCACCCGGAGGCCCCGGGCCCGCAGGCGACGCGCCGCCTCGTCCAGCAGCAGCCCGGCGCCCGCCCCGACCGGCCCCGAGACCAGCAGCGCGTCGCCTGGCGTCCGTGCGTCCACAACGCCCTCAATCACGTCAAGCTCGCGCGCCCGACCCACGGCGCCAAGGCCATCGGGCGCGCCCTGGGCGGCGGGCCGCGGCAGCGCCACCACGCCCATCGAGGCCAGGCGATCGATCACCGCCGCCGCGGTCGGGGGCCGGTCGGCCGGCGCTTTGTGCAGCAGGGCGAGCACCAGCGCCTCCAGCTCGGCGGGGAGGCCCGGGACGAGCTCCGACGGCGGCCGCGGCGGGGCGTCGAGGTGCAGGCGGGCCAGGGCCGCCGGGTTGTCGCCCTCGAAGGGCCGGCGACCGGTGAGCAGGCGGTAGGCCAGCACGCCGAGGGCGTAGAGATCGGCGCGGGCGTCCACCGGCTCCCCGCGGAGCTGTTCGGGCGAAGCATAGGCGAAGGTGCCCACGAACTCGCCGTTCTCCGTGATGGTCTCGGCGGGATCGAGGGGCCGAGCGGTGCCGAAGTCGAGCAGCTTCACCCGCCCGTCGGTCGTCACGAGCACGTTGGAGCTTTTGAGATCCCGGTGTACGAGGCCGCGCTCATGCAGGTGCTGGAGGGCCAAGGCGACCTCCGAGACCACGCGGAGCACCGCCCGGCTGCGATCGAGCGCGCCGGGTCGCCCGAGGGACTTCGCGTAGACTTGGGCCGCCACGCCGTCGAGCAGCTCCATCGTCAGGTAGGGCCCGTGCCCGTCGGCTTGACCGAAGCGAAACACCCGCAAGATGTTGGGGTGATCGAGGCGGGTCAGGGCCTCATACTCCCGCACAAACCGAAGCTGGGCCGCGCCCCGCTGGTGCAGCAGCTTGAGCGCGAGGCGCCCGCCGTCCACGGGATCGACGACCTCGTAGACCGAGGCCATCCCGCCCCGCGCGACCTCGCGAAGCACGGCGTAGGGCCCCACGCGGTCTGGCAGCGGCCCCGGCGCAGCGGCGGGCGGCGCAGCGGCGGGCGACACGGCGGACGACACGGCGGACGGCGCGGCGGGTGGGGTGCGACGCATGGGCATCCAGGATCGGGGCGGCCCCGCTAACGCCCAACAAGATGTCCGGCGGGGAGCGCCAGGGCGCTCAAGCGGCGGCGGCGCCGATCCGTCCCCCGGGGCGTCCCAGGGCGCGGCCCCGGGTCACCGCCCGCCGCCCTCAGCCAAAAGGAGCGCCCCATGCGCCAATTCCTCAGCCTGCTCCTCGCCATCCCATCCGTCGCCTCCGCTGCGAGCCTGGAGGTGAACATCGGCGAGGGCGGCGACTATGCCACGGTCCAAGCGGCCCTCGACGCCACGGCGGGCCAGGACATCGTGATCAGCCTGATGGAGGGCAAACACGCCGGGTTTAAGGTGTCCGACGCCCGACAGGTCAGCATCACCGGCAGCGGCATCTCCGACACCATCCTCGGCCCCATTGTGCTCGAGAACGCCGACGCCCAGCTCGCCGTCCACAAGCTCACCCTCGC
>CANHON010000490.1 GCA_947462115.1 Deltaproteobacteria bacterium
AAGCGCTACCGCTACCGCGTGCAGCCGGGGGTGCCCGCCGACATGGTGGCCGCGCTGGCCGACCTGCCGCGCCCGCGCCCCGATCGCCCGCTCCCCCGCCCGCCGCCGCCGATCTGGCGGACCTGGCAGGTGCCCGTCGCGCTGGATCTACCGGCCATGCGCCTCGCGGCCGCCCAGCTCAGCGGCCTGCACGACCTGCGCGCCTTCGGCACCAAGCCCTTCGGCGACCAGCCCACCCTGCGCCGCTTGCACGCGGTGACGGTCGAGCCCGCCGTGGGCCCCCAGGGGCAGCACCTCGTCATTGAGGTGCTGGGGGAGGGCTTTTTGCGCAATATGGTGCGGATCTTCGCCGGCACCCTGGCCGAGGTCGGCGCTGGGCTGCGCGATCCGGGCTGCGTGGCCCGGGCGCTGGCCTCGGGCGACCGCGAAGACGCCGGGATGACCGCCCCTTCGCGGGCCCTCACCCTGGTCGAGCTGCTCGGCAGCCTGCTCCCCGAAGGCGCCGAGCCCTGGGCCCCCTCGCCCGACCCCGCCGACGGCCCGCTTGGGGCCGAGGGCCGGGACGGGGGCTGAGGCTCATCCGGCCAGCACCACGTTGTTGATGAAGGCCACCAGCACGCCCATGATGCTGACGCCGGCGATGATGCCGGAGCTCAGGGGCACGATGTAGTCTTCGGCCTGCTTGGCGTTGAGGCGGGTCCAGATCGCGGCGAAGACGGCGCCGAGCAGCATCGAGAAGGGGTACTGGAAGGGCAGGATCAAGCCCAAGCTCAGCGCGGTGGCGCTGGGCAAGAAGCGCCGGATCTTGGCCGGGGCGAACATCTCCATGCCGCCGATGACCACGCCCACCGCCGCGCCGACCCAGATGGCCTGCTGGTGCATGGGGTGCATGTTCTCGATGCCGAGCTTGAAGACCTCGGCGACGGCCTTCCAGGCCTGGGCCGCGGGCGCGGGGAACTCCGGCGCCTTGCCGTTCACGCCGTTGAGGTAGGTGGCGTTGGGCACGAGCAGGTAGAAGCCCGAGACCGTGGCGAGGGTGCCGGCGAAGATGCCCATGAATTGCGCCATGAACTGACGCCGGGGCGCCGCGCCGAGCAGGTAGCCGCTCTTGAGGTCGTTGAGCAGGTCGGCCGCCGCGCCCGCCGAGGAGGCCGTCATCGAGGCGGTCATCAGGTTGGCGGTGGTGCTCTGGGGGATCAAAACGCCGTAGGTGAGCTGCATCAGCTTGCCCATGGCGCCCACCGGCGTGATGTCGGACTCGCCGGTGGCCCGGCAGGCGATCATCGACAGGAAGAAGGTCATGCCGACGCCGAGCACGCCGTAGTACCAGGGAATATCAAAGTAGAAGGAGCCGACGCCGATCACGCCCGCGGCCGCGAGCGAGCCGCCGGTGGCGAACCAGGTGAAGGGCACCTCGACCTTGGCGGCCATGGCGTCGTGGGGCTGCTCTTCGGCCTTCTTGCCCATGAGGCCCGAGATGGCCCGGCCGATCGTGCGCCACTGCGCCGCGAAGGACAGCAGGCCGCTGCTCACCATGATCGGAACGCCGAGCCAGAGGCCGATCTCCTTCCAGGCCTTGTAGGGCTTGCTCGCGGCGCGGATCACGTCGCCGCTGGGGCTCGTCCACTCGTAGTCCCAGGCCTCGGGGCCGACGCCGTAGATGAGCAGCAGGCTGCCGAGCATCATCCAGATCGAGACGCGCAGGCCGACAATGGCGCCAGCGGCGATCATCACGGGGTTGTTGTCCAGCACCATCGTCCAGTCGCTGGGCTTCCAGGCCTCGAGCACGCCCTTGTCGTTCATGTGGGCGCCGCGGGCCGGCAGCCAGTCGAACAGGGGCGTATCGGCGGGGATGAGGGGCACCTTCCCGCTGCTGCCGTCCTCGCCGACGACGGTGCGGATCGGCACCTCCATCATCAGCGGGAAGGCCGAGCCGGCCAGCGCCGAGAGCATCAGCGCCTTGGCCTTCTGGATGGCGCCTTTGCCCTCGGAGTACAGCGAGTGCAGGGTGGTGGCCGCGGCGACGCCGGAGGGGAACTTGAGGCGGTCGCGGTTGATGAGGCTGCGCTTCATCGGGATGGCGATGACGGTGCCGAGCACCGCCAAGAAGAACGTCCAGGCCGTCAAGATCGGCCAGGGCAGGTGGGCGCCCTCGGGGTTCTCCGGCGTGGCCGAGAGCATCAGCAGGGCCGCGATGGCCGAGACCATCGTGCCGCCCGTCGCGTAGCCGGCCGAGGAGGCCGTGCTCTGCATGCAGTTGTTCTCGAGGATGGTCATCGGGGTCTTGGCGATGCCCACCTTCTGCGCGAAGGTCCAGATCGCATAAGACAGGATGCAGGCCGTGATCGCGACGCCGAGGCCCCAGCCCGTCTTGAGGCCGATGTAGAGGTTGGTGAAGGCGAGCAAGAAGCCCAGGGCCGAGCCCATGAGCACCGCGCGGGCGGTCAGCTGCGGCGCGTCATCGCCCCGGTAGATCTTCTCGTACCAAGTGGCCTCGTCCATCTCGAGCACCTTCTCAGGGCCGATGTCGAGGGGCCGGCAGCGGTCTACCTCCTCCTGCGTCTGGGGAGCGGGCTGAAACAGGGCCATGGTTCGTCCTTCGGGGGCAGCGGGGTCCGGCGGGCCGGTTCGGCGGATCCTACACGAGCGGGCCGCGCGCCGAACTGCCGCACAGGGCGATCGTCCACAATGACGTGCAGATAGTTAATGCGGACGAGGTCGCTCGGCTTCGACCCCACCCAAGGGGGCGCTCCGCCGGAGCCTCGCCCCCGCTCGGCGGTCCCAGGTTAGCGGCGCCCGCCGGAGGCACCCCATGGACGCGCCGTTCTCGCTCTGCATCACGCTGCTCGCCGACCGCCTCCCCGCGCCTGCGGAGCTGCGGGCGGCCCTGCCCGGCGTGACGTGGTTGGGTCGGGCGCGGGAGGGCGCCGAAGATGCCGCGTGGTGGATGGCGGGCGCCCCTGGCCAGCTCGTCGGGCTCCCCGGCGGCGGGCGGGTGCTGGTGGACTGGCTGGACCGGCCCTACCCGGACGCGCTCGGCGCGAGCGGGGAGCCAGGGCTCGGGATCGCCGCCGCTGCGGGCGCTTTCGGTCAGGGAGCCACCCCGGGGGCGCTGGCCCGGGCGGTGCTGCACTCCCCCGATCAGGGGGACGCCCTGCCTGCCCACCACGCGGCGGTGCTCCGGCTGCGCTGGATGCGCGGGGTGCCGGGCGCCGATCAGCCGGTGGCGGCCCAGCTTGACGCCCTGCTGGTCCTCGCGCTGGGCTTGATGGCGCGCTTCCCCGACGACCTCCGCGCGCTGTTCGTGCCCGCGGGCGAGCTGGTCATGGACGCCGCGGCCGCCCGTCGGCAGCGCGCCGCCGCGCAGGGGGCCGGTGTGCTGCCCATCGGCTTGGTGGCCGGCCTTCGGGTGCTGCGGGTCGGTGATCCAGCTGGCTGGGTGGTCATGG
>CANHON010000491.1 GCA_947462115.1 Deltaproteobacteria bacterium
CCGAGGGCGTGCACCTCTGCGTGCCACAGCGGGGCGTTTTGGCAGGCGGCGTGGGCGCGGCGGCGGGCCGCCTCGGCGCTGGGCCCGGCGGCGGCGCGGGCAGATCGGAGCGCTGCGCGGGCCGCGGCGCGCTCGTCGGGGCGCATTGCGCTCCGCTGCCACCGCCGCCAGCCCCGGCCCAGGCGGGCCCCGAGCGCCGAGCGCAGCGACATGGAAACCTCCAGGGCCATCGGGCGTCTTAGGGGGGCGGACCGGGCGACGCCGCTGGACCCACCCCGCCCGCCGTCCGCCTAGCCCCTCGGAGTCACCATGTCCGCCTTCACCGCAGCTTTTGCCTCCACCTGGAGCCGCGCCGCCGCCCTCGCCCTGGTCTGCGCCGCGGCCGCGCCCGCCTGGGCCCAAGATCCTGCCGCGGCACCCGCCGCCCCGCCCGCAGCCGCCCCGGTCCGCTACGCCCTCGGCGCCGGCACCGCCCTCCACGTGCGCGTCTACAAGGACCCCGACACCGTGGCCTCGGGCCTCAGCCACGACCACGCCATCGCCAGCACCACCCACAGCGGCAGCGTCACCTGGACCGTGGGCGATCCCGCGGCCTGCAAGCTCGAGATCACCGTGCCCGTCGCTGGCCTCGACCCAGACCCGGACGCCCTGCGGTCCAAGGTGGGCCTGCCCGGCGTCATCGAGGCGAGCGCCCGCGCCGAGATCAAGGAGCACATGCTCGACACCGAGCAGCTCAACGCCAAAGCCTTCCCCAACATCACCTTCGCGAGCACGTCCTGCAGCGGCAGCGGCGAGGCCATCACGGTGGCCGGCAAGCTCAGCATCCGCGGCAAGACCAAGGACGTGTCCGTGAAGATGAAGGTCAAAGCCGACGCTTCGGGCTTCAGCGCCTCGGGCAGCCTGCCCATCAAGGCCACCGACTTCGGCTTTCAGCCCTTCTCGGCCCTGCTCGGCGCCCTCAAGAACAAGAACGACATGACCCTCGTGGTCAACCTCGTCGGCAAGCCCGGCTGAGCCCTCGGGCGCCCAGAATGCGGAGCGCTGGGGCGCCCAGAATGCGGAGCGCTGGGGCGCCCAGAAAAGCGGGGTAGAGGTGGTCAACCGCCGCCGAGGTGCCCATGCGCGTCATGCTCGTCAACCCGCCCATTGATCAAGTGCTCGAAGAGGGTCACGCCAACCCCGTGACCTCCTTCCTCTTCTACAACAGCGCGCCGCTCGGCATCCTCTACATCGCCGCCGTGCTGGAGCGGGCGGGCCACACGGTCGCCTGCGTGGACGCCGCCGCCCAGCTCCTCAACGTCGAGAGCTCGGTGGCGGAGATCGCCGCCTTCGCGCCCGATGTCATCGGCATCGGCTCCTTCACCGTCACCTTCGACACCTGCAAGAAGCTGGCGGCAGCGCTGAAGGTGCGCCTGCCCACCGTTCCCATCGTGCTCGGCAGCTACCACGTCACGCTGCTGCCCGAAGAGGCGATGGCCAACCCCCAGTTCGACGTGGGGGTGCTGGGCGAAGGTGAGCACACCATGCTCGAGATGGTGGAGCACTACGCCGGCCAGCGCAGCCTCGAGAGCGTCGCGGGCATCATCTTCCGCAAGCCCGAGGGCGGCTTTCACTACACCGAGAAGCGCGCCAAGGTGCGCGATCTGGACGAGCTGCCCTTCCCGGCCCGCCACCTGCTGCCGGCCAACATCTACCGGCCGGTCCCGGTCGATGAGCACGCCTTCCCCAAGTTCGCGATGATCACCAGCCGGGGCTGCCCCCACGCCTGCGCCTTCTGCCAGAAGTCACGCTCGGGCTACCGCAGCCACAGCCCCAGCTACATCGTCGATGAGATCGAGCACCTCGTCCGCGACTTTGGCGTGAGGGACATCGCCTTCGTAGACAGCCTGTTCTGCGCCAACAAAAAGCGGGTCTACGCCATCTGCGACGAGATGATCCGCCGCGGCGTGCACAAAAAGGTGAGCTGGACCTGCTCTTCGCGCGTGGAGGTGGTCGATCGCGAGCTGCTGACCCGCATGAAGGAGGCGGGCTGCTGGCGCACCCGCTTCGGGGTCGAGTCCGGCAGCGACCGCGTCCTCGACTTCATCTCCAAGGGCATCACCAAGGAGAAGATCCGCGCCGCGATCACCGCCGCCCACGAGGTCGGCCTGCGGCCCAAGGCCTTCTTCATGGTCGGCCACATGCCCGACACCCGCGAGACCATCCTCGAGACCATCGAGTTCGCCAAAAGCCTGCCCCTGCACGACGTCACGGTGCAGATCAACACCCTGCTGCCCGAGACCCCGCAGATGGAGCTCTGGGAGCGCGAGGGCGAGAAGTGGGGCCGGCTCGTCAACCAGACGAACAACGAAAAAAGCTTCTGGGAGCCCACCTTCGTGCCCTGGGGCCTGGAGCCCGAAGATCTGGTCGAGCTGCACCGCCGGTTCTACCGCGAGTTCTACTTCCGGCCCGTGACCCTGGCGCGCCACCTGGAGCAGGTGCAGTCCTGGCGGGACGTCGCCAAGTATGTGCAGGCCGGCAGCTTGTTCAGCTTCTTGTTCTTCAACGAGCACAAGCCGAGCCTGTGGATGCTCAAGGACGCGCTGACCAAGGCCGCCGGGGCCGAGGCCGCGCTGGACCGGGCCGCTGCCGCGCGCTGAGGAGCAGCCGGCCGCAGAAAATTTGCCCGCGGGGTGAACCCTCGGCGGGGCCCGCTGGAACCTGGGGTGCAGGGCCGACCGCCCGCCCAACGCGGCCCACCCGCCGCCCCTGCCTGCGCCCCGCGGCGCCCCGAGGTCCCCCATGTCCAGCCTCTCCACGCTCCTGCCCCGCAACGAGGGCACGGTCGATCGCGTCGCCCGCGTCATCCTCGGCCTCGGGCTGCTCAGCCTGCTCGCGGTGGGCCCGGTCCCCGGCTGGGGCCTCGTGGGCCTCATCGGCGTGGTGCCGCTGCTGACCGCGGCCCTCGGCTCCTGCCCCCTCTACACGCTGCTCGGCGTCTCCACATGCCCGATCCAAGCCAAGCAGGGCAGCTGAGCCGCTGGGGCGCCGAGGGCCAGCGGCTCCTCGCCGTGGGGCGGGGCGACCGCGCGGCCTTCACGGCCCTGGTGGAGGCCGAGCAAGACGGCCTCTGGCGCGCTATTTTGCTGTTGAGCCCCAGCGCCGAGCGCGCCGAAGAGGCCCTTCAAGAGACCCTGCTCGCCGCCTGGTCCGGCGCGGCCAGCTGGTCGGGCGAGGCCCCCCCGCGGGCCTGGCTGCTGGGGATCGCGCGCCGGCAAGCGGCCCGCACCTGGCGCCGCCGCGTGGGCGAGCCCGCCTTCAGCCTGCCGCTCGAGGGCGAGCCCGCCGAGGCCCTCGCCACCCTCGGCGCGGCCGCCGGCTGGGGCCAAGACCTCGACGGTGCCGCTTGGCAGCGCGCCCTCGACGATCACCAGCTCCTGTGGCGCGGGCTCGCC
>CANHON010000492.1 GCA_947462115.1 Deltaproteobacteria bacterium
CAGCCCGGCCCAGGAGGGCCGCACCTTGGCGTGGTTCCGCGGGGTGATCAGCCCGGACAACAACAAGTTCCTGCTGCTCGTGGACGGCGTGCCCTGGTACGACGGCGTCGACACCCACGCTTGGAGCGACGAGTACCTGCCGCTGGACCTCATCAAGCAGGTCGAGATCATCAAGGGCCCGGGCTCGGCGGTCTACGGCTCCAACGCTTTTGCCGGTGTGATCAACGTCGTGACCTACGGCGCGGCGGACCTCCGGGGCGGGTTTGTCCGCGGCGTCGTGGGGGATGACGGCCGGCGCGGCGTCGGCGCTGTCTACGCCGAGCAGCTCGGCTCCCCGCGCCTGCCGGTGGAGCTGCGGGTGCACGCCCGCAGCCTGCAGATCGAAGGGGACGGGCTGGACGTGACGCCCCGCGACGAGCGCAACGTCGTCGGCCGCGCGCCCCGGGACGCGCTCGCGGCTGGCTTGGACCTCAAGGTGGGCGGGCTCGACGCGCGGGTCGACCTCATCGACTACCAGCACACCTACTTCACGCAGCCCCAAGACAGCGCGCTGGGCGTGCTCCTCCAAGACGATGACACGTTCTGGCTCGGCTACCGCAATACGATGGCCAGCCTGTCCTACACCCAGCGTCTCGGCAACATCGGCAGCGTCAAGCCCAGCGTCTACTACCAGCGCTACCAAAACTCCTCCCACTACGCCTTTTTCTCCGATCCAGAGACGGTCGAGGCCGACGACGGCAGCCTCAGCACCCGCCTGCGCTCGACCTTGGTCGAGGCTGAGAAGCTCACCAGCGCCTATGGCGGCGCGGTCAACCTCGAGCTGCGCCCCAACTCAAGGAACCACACGGTCGCTGGCGTGGGCTATGACGTGATCCGCGTCTTGTCCCTGGTGGACAACACCTTCCAGGACGACACCGGGAAGCCAGAGGCGCCGTCCGGCTTCTCGGTCCGGGACCCCGACGCCCAGATCGCCGACGCCTATGGCTTCGCCCAACATACGCTCAACGCCGCGTGGTGGTTGCAGCTCACCGGCGGCGCCCGCTTCGACTACCACAGCTACTTCGGCGGCTTTGTCACGCCCCGGGCCGGCGTCTTGCTCGTGCCCAGCGACGTCGCCGTCATCAAGCTGCTGTACGGTCGGGCCTTCCGCGCGCCGACCGCCCGCGAGCTGCTGGTGACCGTGACCCGCGATGAGGACGGAAACAACAACTTCGTGGCCGGCAACCGCGACCTCGATCCGGAGACCATCAACACCATCGAGGCCGAGGTGACGGTGAACCCGGCACGGGCGATGGAGCTGCGCGCCGCCGGATATGGCAGCTTCATCCGGGACACCATCAACCCAGAGCAAGGGCCGGCCAGCGGTCCGCTGGGCAGCGACTTCTACGGGAACAGCGGCGAGACCAACGTGATCGGCGCAGAGGCCCAGTGGACCTGGCAGCCCGGCGGCTGGGCCATCGACCTGTCGGGGGCCTGGACCGGCGCCCGGGACGTGGGCGACGACCGCAAGCAGTACGGCTTCCCGGCCTTGATGGCCCACTCGGTGCTCGGCCGGGAGATCGTGGACGGCGTGCGGATCAACCTGCTGACCGATGTTTTCGGCGCGCAGCCCCGGGCCGAGTGGACGCCGGACTCCAAGCTGCCCGACGGCGAGGCCTACGGCCTGCTGCACCTCGGGCTCGCCACCGACAGCCTCGTCGGCACCCGGGTCCGGGCGGATCTCTCCGTGCGAAACCTGCTCGACAACCAGTACTCGACCTTGACCTACTACGACGCGGCCAACGCGACGACGACCAACGCGGCGGGCGACACGGTGGCGAAGTACCCCCAAGACATCCAAGCCGAGGGTCGGACGATCCAGCTCGGCCTGGAGGTCCCCTTCTAAGGGTCGGCTCCTTGGGCCCCGTCGGCGCGGCGCTCAGCGGCGGCGCGGCCGGGCGAGCACCTCGTCCACGAAGGCGAGCAGGGTGGGATCGATGGTGAGGCCGATGGCCTCTTGGGTCTGCCGGTTGAGCACGACCCGAACGACCTCGGGCGCGGCCCGATCGAGCACGCCGATGTTCTCGCCGGCGAAGTGCCGGAGCAGCTGGTCCGCGGCCATGCGGCCCACGGCGTCGGGGTCGGGCGCCACGCACATCAACGCGCCGGCCTGCACGAGGCCTTCGCTGTAGGCCAGCACCGGCAGGTGCGCGGCCAGGGCCTCGGCCTGGAGCACTTGGAAGTTTCGGGGCGTCACCACCACCGGGTCCGGGAGCAGCCACACGGCGTCCACCTCGGCGGGCATGCGCCGGAGGGCGGCCCGCACATCGCGCTCATTGCCGACGCGGCGGGCGATCACGGTGTAGCCAGCGTTCCGCGCCGCCTGGATGGCCTCGCCGATCATCGGGTCGTTGTTGGTCGTGGACAGCACGATGCCCAGCCGCTTGACGTCCGGGGCCAAGAGCTGAAGCTGCGCCAGCACCAGATCGGGCGGGGGCTGCATGCGGATGCCGGTCACGGCGGGGCCGTCGATGCCGTAGCGGCTCGGGTCGAGCACCATGGCGTGGACCATGGGCACCTGCGGCAGCTGGTGGCTGACCAGCCACGCGGCCTTGGCGCCGAGCGCGAACACCGCCTCGGGCGGGTCGGCGGCCAGCTTGGCCATCAGGCGCTCGCCCACCGCCTTGTCGCCGCCGATGGTGTGCACCTCCACCGACCGGCCGATGCGCCCGCGGAAGACGTCGATGGGCGCGTCATAGGCGTCCAGATCGTCGGACTTGATGATGGCGATGGTGCTGCTGGCGGCCGCCTCGGCCGGCGCGACGGCGAGGGCGAAGGCCAGGCCGAGGCCCAAAACAGCGCGGTGGAGGTCAATCATGGGGCACCTGCGTCGGCTGAGGGCGGTTCAGAGCCGGATCATGTTGTTTTTGCCGACCTCGATGGTCACGCGCCGCTGAACGGTCGCGCCGTCGGCGCCGACCACCTTGAGCTCGTGCACGCCGACCGGCAGCCGCATCGAGCGGATGGGCGTGGTGCCGATGGGCCGCCCGTCCACGAAGACCTGGGCCCCCGCGGTCGCGCCGATGACCGACAGGAAGCCCTGCTCGGCCGCGGCTTTGGGGCCGGCCTCGGGCGCGGGCGCGGGGCTCGGGGCCGGGGAGGGGGCGGGCGCGGCGGCGGGCGCGGGCTCCAGGGCGGGCGTCGGCGCCGCCTCGGCGGCGGTGGACGGGGCCGGCGGCTTCTCGCTGGCCGTTCCGGTAGACTTTCCGGCTGGCTTGGGCTCGGCCTTCGCCTTGGTGGACTTTGGGCTCGGCGGCGCGGGCGTGGGCGCGGGCGCCTCGCCGATGTCGGGAGCGGCCTCGGCGGGGGCGTCTTCGACGGCGGGCCGCGGGCTCGGCGCCGCGGTCATCGGGGCCGGCGTCGGCGTCGGCAAGGCCTCGGCGGCGG
>CANHON010000493.1 GCA_947462115.1 Deltaproteobacteria bacterium
CCCCGTCCGCGCGCGGGGCTGCGCCCCTTGGTCGCTGGCGCGACCGGCGCTGCGCGCCGCGCTCCCGTCGGCCTGGCGCGCGCGAGGCGAGGTGGAGGCCCGCCCGCCGAGAGCGACCTGCTGTACGCCAACGTCGTCGAGCATCTCTTTAGCCGCCTCGCTCATCGTCCCCAGGCAGCCCCCTCGGCCGCCCCGCCGTCGGTTGGCTTGGCGGCCTGAACAGCTCAGCTGCACTGCCAGACGAGGTCCACCTCTTCGGGGTGGGCCGGGCAGCCGAGCACGTACGCCCGCCCGAGGTCGCCCCAGGTCCACCCCGAGACCCCGTCGCTGTCGAGCTGCGCGCGCAGGCGGTCCATCGGCGCGTCGCAGCGCGGGCAGCTCGGGGCCTCCACCCCTTGCACCCAGGCCGGCCAGCCGCCGACCTTGTCGCCCGCCCGCGGAAGGTCCTCGATCAGCTCGCCCACGTCGTCTTTCTCGGCGAGGCGGGGGGCCAGCTCGGACAGGGCCTCTTGGCCGGGCAGGTCTGGCACCGGGGCGCCCAGCGCGAGGGCGATGTCTGGACCGCCGTTCTCGTCGGGCGGCGCTGCGTGCGCTGGGTACGGGCAGGGCGTGGCCCCCGCCAGCGGCAGCACCCGGATGAGCTTGCTGCGGCCCGGCCCCGCGAAGTAGGCCTCGGTCTCGACCTCGCAGTTTGGCTCGGTCGAGGTGCAGTAGAAGACCTGCAGCAGGCCATCTCCGGTGGCGGTAGCCGCCTCATCGAGCTCCAACATCAGCCGCATCGGCCGCGCGCAATGGGGGCAGGCGGGCCAGGCCTCGCCCGGGGCCAGCCGCGCCGACCCGCCGGCCCGGCCCACGGCGGCCTCCCCTGCTGCGGCGGCGGCCAGGGGGCGGGCGTGCTGGATGAAGGCCGCGAGCTTGGGCATCCCCGCGACGGCCTCCCAGCGGCGCTGCTCCTCGGCCTCGGCCTCGCTGAGGGGGGCCTGCACCTCGACCAGCGCGAAGCCCTTCTTCTCCCGGGCCGCGAGCTGCTTCTCGGCCTCCTTCCGGGCGTCTTCGGGCCGGTCGAAGACCCGGGTCTTGCCCTTCCAGGGGGCGCCGGGGCCCGCGGCCTCGTCCACCACGAGGGCGGAGCGCGGGGCGGGCGGGTACCACAGCGCCTTCTTCTGCCAGTTGACCGCCGCGACCAGGGCGCCGCCGGGGGCCAGGGCCGCCGCCGTCTCGGAGTTGCCCGGCGGCACCGGCAGGCTGCGCAGCACCCGGCCCTCCAGGTCCCAGAGCACGATGCGGGCGGGGTAGGCGAGGCAGGCGCCCAGCCAGCGGCCCTCGGGGTCGTGCAACAGGTTGTTGATACGACCGGGGAGCGGGGGCTGCTGGATCGCCTCTTCGGCGCCGGTCTCGGGCTGCACCCGGAGCTCGGCGTCGATGAACAGCCAGCCCTCGGGGCCCCAGGCGAGGCCCCCCTGGCAGGCCGGGCCGGTCCAGCGGAGGGCGCCGCTGGCGTCGAAGACCCGCACCTGGCCGTCCACCGCGGCGGCGAGGCGCTGCCCGTCGGGCGACCAGGCCGGGGCCCCTGCCGCTGGGCCGCCGAGCGCGGTCAGCTCGCCGGCGGCGCCCACCAGCAGGGCCTGCGAGGGCAAGTCGCCCCAGCTGTTCGTCACCACCGCCGCCCGCTGCCCGTCGGGGTGGATGGCCAGGGCCGCGGGGCTGTGGCCGGCGAGCGGGATGCGCCGCAGCTCGGCGCCGGTCGCCGCGTCGAGCTCAACGATGCAGGCCTCGTCGTGGTGTTTGTTCTCGCCGCGCACCAAGACCATCGCCCGGCGGCTGTCGGCGGAGAAGGCGAGGTCGATGGGCGCGCGCCGGCTCTCCTCGGGGTCTTCGAGCCAGACGGTGTCCCAGCGCTTCTCCCATCCCTTCGGCCCGCGGCCGTAGACCCAGATTCGGCTGTCGAGCACGGCGAGCAGCGAGCCATCCGGGGAGACCCGCAGCCCGCTGAGGTTGCCGAGCTGGACCTTGTGCCCGAAGCGCGAGCCGTCCTTGGCCACCCACTCCCACTCTCCGAGGGGGATGGGGTCGGGCAGGTCGCCGAGGGTGAGCGTGAGCCGGGCCCGGGCCCCGCCGGGGCCGACGAGCAGGTGGGCGCCCTGGTCCCAGTCGGGGCGCAAGCCGGGGATGGGCGCGGGCGCGGCCGTCTCGGGTGGAGGTGGCGCGGGCGCGGCCTTGGCGCGGGCGGTGGCCGCGGGCGCGGCTGGTGGCGCAGCCATGGGCGCCTCGCCCGCGGAGACCTCGTGGTAGCCCTTCTTCAGCTTGCCTTGGGCCTGCTTGTCGGCCTCGGCCTGGGCCGCCGCGGGGGAGCCCAGGGCCTTGCGTTGGGTCTGGCCGGCCGTACCGACGCGGCCCCAGCGGGTGACCACCTCGTCCCCTTCGACGGAGACCTCCCAGAATTTGTCGCTTCCGCCTTCCTGACACTCCAGCCGACGTGCCATGTGCACCCCCGCAGGCGGGTATCCCGGCGCTGATTCGGATCACAACCAGCCGCGCCGAGGCCAATCAGAGGTGTACCCCCACCTCGAGGCCCCAATGCTCCCCCCTACCGTCGTCGACCCTGTCGAAAACATCCAACCCGACGCCAACCTCACCCATCCCGGCCCCGCCGGCGTCAGCCCCCGCGTCAACCTCATCTTCCAACGCATCTTCGGCGCGCCCGGCAGCGAGCCGCTGCTCATCGACCTGCTCAACTCGGTGCTGCGTCCACCCCGGCCCATCGTCGAGGTGCGCCTGCTGCACCCCGTGCTCAGCCCCGAGCACCACGAGGGCCGCGCGCTCATCGTCGATCTGGTCGCCATCGATGACCAGGGCGTGCGCGTGCAGGTCGAGATGCAGACCTCGAGCCACGGCCACCTGCGCCCCCGCATGTTGCTCGGCTGGGCCAAGCTCTATGGCGGCCAGCTCAGCGCCGGCGAGGGTTTCGCGGCCTTGCGGCCGGTGATCTCCCTCTGGTTCTGCGACCGCGACGCGCTCCCGGCCCCGCCGCCAGGTCGGCCCGAGCCCTTCCACGCGCGTTTTGAGGTGCGCGAGCCCATCGGCGGGCCCGCCTTCTCCGACCACTTCTCCCTTCATATCATCGAACTGAGCCGCTTCCGCGCCGCTCTGTCTTCGCCGAGCCCGGCCCACCGCTGGCTGCACTTCTTGGCCGAGGCCGAGGCCTGGCAGGCGGTGCCAGCCCTGCTACACTCGAAGCCCCTGGAGGCCGCCATGACCCTGCTGCACGCCATTCGCGCCGACCCCAAAGAGCGGGCCTTGTACGAGGCGTATTGCAAGCAGCTGTCGATCGAGCAGACCATCAAAGACGACATGGCCGAGCTGCGGGCCGAGGCCGAG
>CANHON010000494.1 GCA_947462115.1 Deltaproteobacteria bacterium
CTCGACGGCGGCGCGCAGCTCGGAGGGCAGCACCGGCTTGAGCAAGGTGGCCTGCTTGCCGGTGATCTCCTCCACGAAGCGCTCGTCCTCATCGGAGAAGACGCCGCCGTACATGTAGATCACCCGGGGGAGCAGCCCGGGGCGGTGCTTGCCCAGCGTGGCGTGCAGGTCCCAGCCCTGCATGTGGGTGCCCTTCATGTGGAGATCGCAGAGCACCACGCCAATGTCGTCGCTGCCGAGCAGCGCGGCGAGGCCGTCCTCGATGCTCGACACCAAAGTGACCCGGTAGAGGCGCTTGAGCGTGCGCTCCATGGCGCGGCCCACGGCGTCCTCATCTTCGATGATCAGCACCCGGGGAGCGCGCTCGTCGAGGTTTCCGTCCACCAGCTGCTCCTTGTCCTTGCCTCAGGCGGAGGCTGCGCGCGGCGGCGGCCCGGGGCCCGCCGGACCGCCCTCACCCGGCCGACCTTAGCACCGGTCGATCCGGCCCCAGCGTCCGGATTACAACCTATTTCAGGCCTCCCGGTTCACCAGCCGCGCGGCCTGCTTTTTGCCCTTCCACAGGACGACTGGGGCGTCGATCCGGGCATCGGGGTCGTCCACCCGGTCGTCGCCGAGGCGCACGCCGCCGCCGGCGATCAGCCGCCGGGCCTCGCCTTTGCTTTTGGCGAAGCCGGCCGCCACGAGGGCATCGACCACCGCGATCGGGAAGTCCACCGCGGCGGTGGGCATGGCCTCTGCGGCGCCGCCGGCGAACACGAGCTCGGCCGCGGACAGCGCCTCGCGGGCGGCCGGCTCGCCATGGGCCAGGGCGGTGGCCTGGAAGGCGAGCACCCGCTTGGCCTCCCGGAGGTCTGCCCCGCGAAGGGCCTCCAGCGCGATAATCTCGTCGATGGGCAAGAAGGTGTAGATGCGGAGCAGGCGCCCCACATCGGCGTCGGTGCAGTTGATCCAGAACTGGAAGTAGTCAAAAGGCCCCACCACCGCCGGATCGAGGAAGACCGCGCCCTTCTCGGTCTTGCCCATCTTCTTGCCGTCGGAGGTGGCGAGCAGCGGCGTGGTGAGCGCGTGCACCGCCGGTCCGCCCTCGCGGCGGATGAGATCGACGCCGCCGAGGATGTTGAACCACTGGTCGTCGCCGCCCACCTGCAGGGTGCAGCCGAGCTTGCGCCACAGGGCCAAAAAGTCGTAGCTCTGCAGCAGGTGGTAGTTGAACTCGATGAAGCTGAGGCCCTGGTCGCGCTCGAGGCGCAGGCGGCTGCTCTCGGCCGACAGCATGCGGTTGACCGAGAAGTGCCGGCCGACCTCCCGCAGGAAGTCGATGTAGCCCCAGCCCATCAGCCAGCTCGCGTTGTTGACCATGAGCGTGGTGGCCTCGGGGCCGCGGCCGCCGTCCGGCAGCGCTGCCCAGCCCGCGGCGTCGATGACAGTGAGCGCGCCGAAGAAGCGGTCGAACTGGGGCCGCTGGCCGTCGAGGTTGCGCGCCAGGCCCTCGTCATCGAGCATGTCGCGGGTGCGGTCCTTGCCGCTGGGATCGCCCACCCGGGCGGTGCCGCCGCCGTGCACCACGACCGGTCGGTGGCCCGCGGCGCCGAGCCAGCGCATCGCCATCATCGGGAGGAGGTGGCCGACGTGGAGGCTCGGGGCGGTCGGGTCAAAGCCGACGTAGAAGGTCAGACCGGGGGTGGCCAGGGCCTCACGCAAGGCCGCGCGATCGGTGGTCTGCTGGACGAAGCCCCGCTCCGTGAGCACATCGAGCACATGGCGCCCACCGAGCGCGGGGGCGAGAAAAGGCGTGAAGCGCTCCGAAGCGGACATAGAACCTCCATCGGGCCCCAATAGCGCGCCCGAGGCCCACCGGCCCCCGCGCGGCAAACCATGTTCACCATATACAAACCCTGTGCATTGACGCCCGCCCCCGACCCGATACACCCACCTCGGGTCAGCGCTCTTGCTGGCCGCACCGGCACTTCACGTGGCCACCCCGGGGCGAAGGTCTCCGGGGTCAAGGGTCCAGGACCCGCGTGAGCGCCTCACCCCTGAGAGGCAACCCGATCCATGAGCCCCAACCATCCCCGCCCGACGCTCGCCACCGCCCGGCACGCCACCCTCCGGGCCGAGGCGGCCCTCCCCACCCGCTACGGTGATTTTCGCATCTTCGCCTTCGAGTGCCCGCTGGAGGGCATTGAGACCGGCGCGGTCGTCCACGGCGACGTGCGCGGCGCCGAGAACGTGCCCGTGCGCTTGCACAGCGAGTGCTTCACCGGCGACCTGATGGGCAGCCTGCGCTGCGACTGCCGGGACCAGCTCGAGGCCGCCCTCTGCGCCATCGGCGAGGCCGAGCGCGGGGTGGTCATCTACCTCCGCCAGGAGGGCCGGGGCATCGGCCTCGTCAACAAGATCCGCGCCTACGCCCTGCAAGATCAGGGCATGGACACGGTCGAGGCCAACCACGCCCTCGGCTTCGAGGACGACATCCGCACCTACGAGACGGCCGCCGACATCATCCGCCTGCTCGGCATCAAAAGTGTGGCCTTGATCTCCAACAACCCCAAGAAGAGCGAGGGCCTGACCGAGAACGGCATCATGGTGACCGGGCGCATCCCGCACATCATGAAGCCCAACGCCCACAACCGGGCCTACCTCGAGACCAAGCGCCTGCGCTCCGGCCACCTGCTGCCCCTGAGCAGCTGAGCGCCCCCGGCTGGGCGGCCCCGCGCCGCCCGCAGCGGCTTCGACGGCCGGCGCGGCGCCCTTAGGCCACCCGCGCCGCCGCCCGCCGCCGGCTCAGGCCCACCACCGCCAGCGGCACGAGCAGCCAGGCCGCCCGTCCGCCCGGCCCGCGGCTGTCGCAGCAGCCGCCGGTGAACTTGCCGCCGCCGTCCTCGCTCGGCTCCTCCTCCACATCGGGGGGCCCGGCCTGCAAGGGCAGCGTCAAGCTGTGGTTTCCGGTGTTCTGCGGGTCGTGGAACTGGCTCGCCCACTCCACCTGCACGTCGGCCCGCCCCTGGCTGCCCCAGGCGAAGACGTAGCCCTCGCGGGTGCTGACCACCACGTCGAGGTAGCCGTCGCCGTCGATGTCGCCGACCGCCGGGCTGCCGAGCACCCACTGGCCGGTGAACTTGGGCCAGCCCGCCGGCTGCGCGCCCTCCTTGTCCCAGGCGTGCACCACATAGCCAGCGGATGCGTAAATAGCCTCAGGCAGGCCATCCCCGCTGAGGTCGGCCACGGCGGGGGCCAACAAGAACTGCATGTCCTCGACCTGGCGGGGCCAGCCGGGCAGCGGATCGCCGGTCAACCCGGACCAAGCGCCCACCGGCTGCTGAAAGTCCACCCACTCGCCGACCGCCAAGGCCACC
>CANHON010000495.1 GCA_947462115.1 Deltaproteobacteria bacterium
GGCTCGGCCTACCCGGAGATCAAGTACGGCGTGCTCAACGTGCCCGCGGGCGGCTGGATGCACTTCGTCGCCGACTCCCTCATGTACGACACCGCGCTGCGGGGCTTTTTGGTGGAGTCTTATGGCTCCGAGATCGACGCCCGCTACGCGATGACGCTGGTGCAGGGCTGCTGGGATGACGTCGATGGCGCCGCGTGGGCCGACCGTGCAAAGGCCGACGGCGACGCCTTTTTGATGCAGCAGAGCATCGGCGATCCGGTCGTCCCCAACCAAGCCACCAACATCCTGGCCAACGCCATGGGCGCGAGCACCGTCGGGCCGATGATCTCGCCCGTCTACGGGCTGCCCGCCGCCGAGACTGTGGTCAACGGCGTCGGCCTCACCCAGTTCCGGGTGCCCGACACCGGGCCCTTCGACGTGCACGGCTTCGCGGCCCGCGACACGCCGGCCGGCGCCGCGGCCATGGAGCAGATCTTCTCCTTCATGCTGTCGGCCTGGGACGGCTCGCCGACGGTCGAGTTCCCGGAGAGCTGCGCCGGGGTCTCGGCGGACGGGGCCTGCGACTGGGGCGAGGGCTGGTAGGCCCGCTGCCGCTCGCCCTGGCGAGAATGTTGTCCAGCGGGCTGCTCAGCGCTTGACGGGCGCCGAGATCCACAGCGCGCCCCGCAGGTCGCCTAGCGCGTAGCCGGTGGCTTGGTCGGCTGGGTAGAGCCGGGCTAGCTCGGCCGAGAGCGGCCCGCTTAGGGCCTCTTTGGCGCCGTGACATGCGAGGCAGGGGGCCTCGACGGCGATGGGCAACAACAGGTGAACCTGCTCATCCGGGCCGGCGCCGACCACCGCCACCTGCGGCGCCGCGGCCGCGGCGGGGCCCTCCCCCCAGACCTGGAGGCCCGCGCGCACCCAGTCGGGTCCGGCGTTGGCGGGGCTCCGCAGCCGCAGGGAGCTTCGGCCCATCTGCAGGCCCGAAGCGGCGCTCTGCTCTGCGAGCAGGCGGGGCGCGGCCTCGTTGCAGACCTTTAGGCCCTCGGGCGGGCCGCCCGCTTGAAGCGCGCTGACGAGCGTCGTTTTGAGGGCGGCTGCGAAGGCCATGCCGGCGGCCTTGGCCTGATCGGCGGCGGCCTGCTGGGCCGCGTCGAGCGGAGGCCCGGCGGGCGTCGCGGGGGCCGGGGTTTTCGAGGGCGCGGCGACCAGGGGCGCGGGCGCGGCGGGCGCGGGCGGCGGAGGCGGGGCGCTGTCCTCGCAAGCGGCGCCGGCGAGGAACAGCAAGGGCAGCAGGCGGCGACGGAGGGGCTGGCGGGCGGCGCGGCGGCGGAGGCTGGGGCGGGCAGACATGGGGCGCTCGGGGTCGCGGGAGGGGCGCGGCTCGGGGCGCCGGGCCGGCGGCGGAGCCTGCGCGCGGCGCGGACGAAGACAAGGGGCGCGGCGACGGGAGCGGCAGCGGACTGATCCAGCGCGGGCCCGCGCGCGCTACGGTGGCCGCCCGTTCGTCGCGCCCCCGGAGGCCCCGTGATCGACCGCGTCGGCCCCACCCTCCGCCCCGAGGGCCCGCCCCAGGGCTACCACCAGTGGCGGCAGCTCAGCTTTTTGCACTGGGAGGTGCCGGTCGCTCAGGTCCAGGCCACGCTGCCGCCCGGCCTCCAGGTGGACACCTTTGAGGGCCGGGCTTTTGTTGGCCTCGTGCCCTTCACCATGCAGGGCATCCGCCCCACGCGCTTCTTGCCGCCGGTGCCGGGGCTGTCGGCCTTTCACGAGACCAACGTCCGCACCTACGTTCTGCACGAGGGGGTCGCGCCCGGCGTCTGGTTCTACAGCCTCGACGCGGCCAGCAGCGTCGCCGTGCGGGCGGCCCGCTGGGGCTGGCACCTGCCCTACTTCCGGGCCGACATGCGCTTGGAGCAAGCCGGCGATCGGCTGCGCTACGCCTCCACCCGCCGCTGGCCCGAGCCCCTCCCGGGCGAGCTCTCCCTGGAGCTCCGGGTGGGCGATCGGCTGGGCCCGGCAGAGCCCGGCTCGCTCCACCACTTTCTGGCGGAGCGCTACCTGCTCTACGCCGCCGATCCGAGCGGTCGGGTTTGGCGCGGGGCGGTGCACCACCCGCCCTACCCGCTGTTCTCGGCCGAGGTGCTCGCGCTGCGCGAGGGCTTCGTGGCCGCGGCCGGCTTCTCCACCGAGGGACCGGCGCTGCCGCCCCTCTACAGCCCCGGGGTCGACGTCGAGGTCTTCCCCCTCGGGCCGCTCTGAGCCCCTTCCACCCCCTCATCGACCTGGAGCCCCGGATGTCTCAGCCTGAGCCTGCGCCGCTGCGCGCCCTCATCACCGGCGCCAGCAGCGGCATCGGTCGCGCCACCGCCCGCGCCTTGGCCGCCCGCGGCGCCGCCCTCTGCATCGTCGGCCGGGACGCCGCGGCCCTCGGCGCGCTGCAGGCCGAGCTCCTCGAAGGTGGCGCCCAGCAGGTTGATCTCAGGGTTGTGGATCTGATGGACGCCGCCGCCCGGGCGGCCTTGATCACGGGCGCGCTCGCGGCCCTCGGCGGCCTCGACCTGCTCGTGAACGCCGCTGGGATCATCGGCATGGGCACCATCGCGTCCACCAGCCCCGCGGCGCTGAGCGAGATGATGGAGCTCAACGTCACCGCGCCCATGCACCTGATGCAGGGCTGCGTCGAGGCGCTGGCGGAGAGCGGCGGCTCGGTGGTCAACGTGTCGAGCGTGACGGGCCTGCGGGCCTTCCCGGGCATCCTGGCCTATGCCACCAGCAAGGCCGCCCTCGACCAGCTCACCCGCTGCGCCGCGCTGGAGCTCGCGCCCCGGGGCGTGCGGGTGAACGCCGTCAACCCCGGCGTGGTGCGCACCGAGCTGCACAAGCGCGCCGGCATGGACGAGGCCCGCTACGCCGCTTTCGTCGAGCACAGCCGCAGCACGCACCCGCTGGGCCGGGTCGGAGAGCCGGAGGAGGTGGCGGCGGCCATCCTCTACCTCGCCTCGCCCGAGGCCCGCTGGCTGACCGGCGTGACCCTGCCGGTGGACGGCGGACGCCAGCTCACCTGCGCGCGCTGAATGGCCTGCAGCACGTCAACTGGGTGAGAGTCCCCTGCGCTGGGCCAGCAGCCAGAGGGCGGTGAAGCCGCCGGCCCACAGCAGCGGCGCCGCCCCCGCTTCGCCGAGCAGGGCGCCGTGCAGCTCGACGCCGAGGGCCACGAGGCCGAGCAGCAGGTGGAGGCTGATGAGCGCGAGGTCGAGCGATCCGAGCGCCTCGGCCAAGCGCGCGGGCCAGGCCGCAGGGGGCGCGCCGCGCAGCAGGCTGCGGTAGAGGCCGGTCACGGTCATCGTCCCGATCCCGATCATGATCAGCGCCAC
>CANHON010000496.1 GCA_947462115.1 Deltaproteobacteria bacterium
GACGCGGTGCTCGCCGGCAAGGTGGTGTCGATGACCGGCGGCGTGGCGGCGTGGGCGCTGGCGGTGTCGCTGAGCCGGCGGTTCTTCGGCGGGCCCGTCGCGGTGATCACAGGGTTCTTGCTGATTTTTCAGCCGGAATTTGCGCTGTACACCTCGTCGCAGCTCCGCGAGCCGCTCTATGTCGCCTACCTGCTCGCCTGCCTGACGGCGCTGATCAATGAGAAGCTCGGCTGGGCCGGTATCTTCGCGGCGCTGGCCTTCACGGTGCGCTTCGACGCCATGTTCGTGCTGCCGCCGCTGCTGCTCCTCGGCGGCCGGGCGGCCGGGCCGGGGCTCGGGTGGCTCCGGTGGTCGAAGCTGCTGTTGCCGCTGCCAGCCGCTATTTTGGCCTGGTCCGCCTACTGCGGGATGGAGCACGGGACCTGGGCCTTCTGGTCGCACAGCGTCGCGGTCAACGTGGAGACCGGCGGGGCCGGCGAGGGGAGCGGCGCCGCCTGGCTGCAGGGCGGCCTCGCGGTGGTGGCGGGCCTCGGGGGCCACTTGTTGCCCTGGCGCATCGGCTGGGCCGTCTGGCTCGGCCTCGGCTGGACCTTCCTCCGCAGCGCCCGCGGGGCCCTGCACGTCGCCACCCGGCGCGGCCGGTGGATGCGCCCGGGGCCCGAGCTGCTCTGGCCGGCGATGGGGGCGTTGATGCTCGGCTTCTGGCTGGCCGTCGGCTTCACCGGCCAGCACGACCCGAGCCACAACCTCTATTGGAAGTGGATGCTCCCCCTGGTGCCGGTGCTCGTGCCCCTCGGCGTGGCGGGGCTGTGGGCGGTCGCCGCGGCGGTGGGCGCGCGCTGGGGGCGGCCCTTGACCGCAGCCATCGTTGGGATTGGCGTGCTGCAGGCGATGTTCAGCGAGATCAACGAGACGGAGCGCCAGGTGCTGCGCTCACAGGCCTGGTACCGGCCCCAGGTCGAGCTCGCCCAGTGGATCGAAGCCAACATCCCAGAAGATCAGGCGATGTTCCTCGACAACATCCCGGCCTGCTACATCCGCCGCCGACCCCAGGAGCGCACCCTCATCTCCTGGTACGACGTCGAGCTGGGCGCGCCCGGCGATCTGGCGGCCCTGGCGACGGCCCTCCGCGCCGACGGCGTGCGCTACGTGCTGTGGTTCCGCGAGGACTGGACCCAAGCGCCCCGGGTGGCGCCGGCTCTGGCGGCGGGCGGCGAGCTGCGGGCCGGAGGACTTCGGCTGATCGAGCGGTCCCGCGAGGACGGCTATGGCTGGATCTTCTACCAGGTTGTCGAAGATGGCGCGCCGGACGATCTTCCTGCGCCGCTCCCCTCCATGCCCCCGGCGGTGGCGGCCTGGCGCAGATTGGAGGCGGCCGCAGCCGCCGAAGAGAACTGAGGTGCGGCGGCGGCGGCCGACCAAGAAATCTGAGCGGGCTGCCTTGACGGGGGGCTCGGATCTGGCTAAAAGGCGGGCGTCCCTGTGGGGGGATAGCTCAGTTGGGAGAGCGCTGGAATCGCACTCCAGAGGTCGAGGGTTCGAGCCCCTTTCTCTCCACTCGAAGCCCCAGGTCGGAAACGACCTGGGGTTTCCTGCTTTTCGGCGCTCAGCCCGGCTCGTTCTCCTCCCAGGGCTCGCTGGGGATGACCACAGGCGCCGGATCTTCGTCGTCCGGCAGCGGCCAGGTGTTGCCCCACAGGCTGCGGCCGCCATCGACCACGAGGGTCTGGCCGGTGATGTAGGCGCCGCCTGGGCTCGCCAAAAAGGCCACCAGCTCGGCGACCTCGGTGACCGTCCCCAGGCGCTTGAGGGGGATCTCCGACTGCATGGCCCGGGCGACCTCGGCCCCCTCGGGGTAGTTCCGCATGCCGCTGCTGAGGATGATGCCGGGCGACACGCAATTCACGAGCACCCGCCGCGGCGCCCACTCCACCGCCAGCGTGCGGCTCATCGCCTCGACGCCGGCCCGCGCGGCCACCGAGTGCGCCATGCCCGGGAAGCCCCGGCTGGTCAGCATCGTGATGTTGACGACCCGACCGCCGTTCTCGCCCATCCAGGCGTCAAAGACGGCGCGGGTGAGGTTCCAGGTGCCGGTGAGGTTGGTCTGGATGACGGTGTCCCAGCCCTTGGGGCGGATGGTCTCCGCCGGGGCCAAAAACTGCCCTCCGCCGTTGTTCACGAGCAGATCGATCCGGCCGAAGCGCGCGATCACGGCGGCCACGAAGCTGTCCACCGAGGCCCGGTCGCGGATGTCGAGCGGCAGGCCCACCACCTCCACCCCGAGCTCGGCGCTCAGCCCGGCGGCGGCCCGCGCGTAGTGCTCGGGTCGGCGGCTGGCGATGACCACCCGCGCCCCCATGGCCACCAGCTCGCGGGTGATGGCGGCGCCGATGCCCGTGCCGCCCCCGGTGACAATGGCGACCTGCTGGTCCAAGACGTCGTGCTGAAACAATCGACTGGGCATGGGCCCCTCCCTGCGGCTAAGTCCGCGCCATGCGACTCGTCGTCACCGGCGCCTCGGGCTTCGTCGGCGCCCACTTCTGCCTTCAGGCATCGGGCCGCCACGAGCTGGTGGGCCTCCACCATGCCACAGCGCTGCAGCTCCCTGGGGTTGCTCCGCTGCGCCTCGACCTGCGCGACCCCCGGGCGGCCGCCAGGCTCCGCGCGCTGAAGCCGGACTGGATCGTTCACTTCGCCTTCAAGGTGAAGGGGGAGGGCGCCGCGGAGGCCAACCGGCGGATGATGGACGCGGTGCTCGGCGCCGAGGTCCCGGTGGCCTACGCCTCCAGCACGGTGGTGCACTGGGCCCGGCCCACCGCCTATGGGGCGGCCCGGAGCGCCGATGAGGCCCGCCTGCGCGCCGCTTCGGTGCCCTCCGTCATCCTGCGGCCGAGCGCGCCCTATGGCCCGCGCCTGCTGTCGCACCGGCCCGCCCACCGCGAGAGCTTCGAGACCCTGGCGCGGCTCGTGCGCTGGTCGCCGGTCGTTCCGCTGATCGGCGACGGGAATTACCGCCGCCAGCCGATCCACGTGCGGGACTTCGCCGAGGCGATGTTGGCCTGCATGGCGGGGCCGGCCCCGCGGGTGGCTTTTGACGCTGGGGGCGGCTCGGCGCTGAGCTTCCGGGAGATCATCGCGGCGCTCGCGGCCGCGGCGGGGCGTCGGCCTCGGCTGCTGCCGGTGCCCAAGGCGGTCTTCGTGGCCCTGGCCCGCCGTCAGCCGAACTTCGACCCCGAGCTGATCGACGCCGTGGACGCCGATGAGCTCGCCGATCCCGGCCCGTTGGAGGCCGCCACCGGCCTGCGCATGCGC
>CANHON010000497.1 GCA_947462115.1 Deltaproteobacteria bacterium
AACGCCCGCCCGCAGCCGCCGAGGTCCATCGCGAGCTGGGCCGCCCGGGCCGCGAGCTCACCTGCGCGGGGGCCGCCGAGCCGAAGATACGCGTCCACCTCGGCCAGCGCGCCGGCCGCGGCGCCCGCCCGGTCGAGCTGCTCAAAGGCCACCACGTGCAGCTCGCCCCGGACCCCCGGCGTGCCATCGGCCATGGCCAGCCCCGCGCGCACCGCCTCGAGCACGGCGGCCCCGGCCTCGGGGGCTTCGCCCGCCCGCTCTTGGAGGCCGCGGGCGCGCGCGAGCATGCCGGCCGCGGTGGTGGGGGCGCAGCTGCGCTGTTGCCCCGCGGTCAAGGGGGTCGGCGCCGCCCCGGCGCAGGCGGCGGCCACCTTGCCCCGCTCCACCTGAACGCTGGCGCCCATCGCGTCGCGCTGCACGTCGAAAATAGTCCCCAACACGTCCACTTGCAGCTCTTGGGTCTGGACGGAGACCGCGAGGCCGGCCGCAGGATCGACCTCCACCCGCACCGAGCCGGAGCGCAGCCGCACCGTCGGGGCGCCGCGGGTGCCGCTCAGCTCGCCTTGCCCCGCCACCTGCAGCCGCAGGCCCGGCACGGGCTCCAGCTGCACCGGCGCGCCGTCCGCGCCGCCGCTCAAGGGCGTGGGGCCGAGGGGGGCGTCCACCGCGGCGAGGGGCGCCGTCGCGGCCACCGAGGCCCCGCTGCCGGGCGCGGAGGGGCCGGGCGCGGCCCCCCACCACAGCAGGAGCGCAGCGGCGCCCGAAAAGCTCAGGCCGAGGCCGAGCAGCGCCGCCCAGGGCGGGCGAGCGGGCTCACCAGACCGGGAGGCCAGGCCCACGCGCAGCCGCGCCAGCGCCCGAGGGTCCGCCGAGGTCGCCGCAGCAAAACCCCGCAGCTCTACCGGAGCGACCTCAGGGAGGTCATTTTCGTCAGCTCTGCGCTGCGTCATCGGAGCACCGCCTCGGCGCTGAGGCCACGGGTGAGCGCGAGCTCACGGAATCGGAGGCGCGCCCGACGAAGGCGGCTTTTGGTCGTGCCGACCTTCCAGCCGAGCAGCTCGGCGACCTCTGGATCGGAGCGCTCTTCGACGTCGCAGAGCACCAAGACCTCGCGCAGCTCCTCGGGCAGCTCCGCGAGCAGCTCGTGCACGATGCGCACGTGATCGGCCTGCACAGCGCTGCGCTCGGGGCTGGGGCCCGGATCGACCCCGTCGGGGCTGAGGCCCGGCAGCCAGCGGCGCACCCAGGCCCGCCGGCGGTGCTGTGCCAAAACCCGCCGGGTGACAGCAAAGAGCCACGAGGGGAGCTGCGCGGGCCGCTCGACGGTGTGCACCCGCCGCAGCACCACGAGGCAGACATCTTGGGCCGCCTGCTCCGCGTCCACCTTGGGCCCGCCGAGGCGCAGGCACCACTGGAGGATGTCGGGCATCCACCGAGCAAAAAGGCGGTCGATGGCCTCGGGCTGGGCAGCGCGCACCTCCGCCCAGGACGCGGCCCCGGGCACGATCAACTGCAGGTCTACGGGCTCCATGCCCCTACCCTCCGCAGCCGATCACCGCCGGCGCCCATCCAGTCGCACGCCCAAGGCCACGCCGGCCGAAAATCGGCCCAGCGGCTCCGGCGCGCCGTCGCCGATCTGCACCAGCACCTGCCGCAGATCGGCCCCCGCCCAGGCCTCCGTAACCAGCAGGCGGTCGGGGCGGGGCCCCCAGCCGCCAGCGCCGCTGAGCTCCAGCCGGGGCACCCAGACCTGCAGCAGCGGATCGCCGTTCAACCGGAAGTTCCGACGCTCTGCCCCGAGCCCGACGAGCACCTGGGGCGCCCGTCCGCGGCCCCGGAGCCCAAAGCCCAGCCCGCCGCCGAGGATGGAGGCCGATCGCTGATCCGCCGCCGCCCCGCCCACCGCGCCGGGGAGGCTGCCGTGGACGCTCGGCCCGACGCCGAAGCGCCCGCTGCCGACCAGGAGCCCCGCCCGCAGCTCGGCCGCGGGCCCGGTGCCCCCCGCGCGCACCCCGCTCAAAATACTGAGCCTCAGGCCATTGGGTGCGCTCTCCACCGGCGGAGGCGGCGGCACCACCGCCACGATCGCCGCCGCGGGCGGGGGCGGCAGCGGGGCCGGGGGCGCGGGCGCGACGACCGCCGGCCGGGGCGTCGGCTTGGGCTTGGGCGGCTCGACGGCGGCGACCTGCACCGGCCGGGTCAGGCTGCGGGCGAGGATCGCGAGCTCTTGCCGATCGGCGTCCGATACCGGCGGGGCGACGACGAGGGTGCGGCGGCCGCCCGCCCCGTCGAGGGCCTCCAGCTGCCATCCGCCCGCGACCCGCAGCACGAGCACCCCCGGCGCCGCGGCGAGCGGCGGCCCTGCTTCGAGGCCGGCGATCATCAAGGCTTCGGCCCAGACCGCGGGATCTTCGCCCGGCGGCAACAGCAGGCGGGGCGGGACCGCCCAGGCCACCGACGCGAAAAAAACGCTGAGCAGGGCGCACAGCGCGCGCTTCGCCCAGACAGCGGCCCCCCAACAGCGCGCCGAGCGGCTCACGGCGCGGGGGGCGGCACAGCGCGAGGCTCGGGGCCTGCGCTCGATCGCAGCTCCAGCTCGGTGATCAGCACCGGGGGCACCCGCCAGGTCACCCGGAGCCCGTCGATCGAGCCCAAGGAGTACCGGGCCGGGCCGCCCGCTGCGTCGAGCACGTCCACCGGCGGCCCCAGCGCGCCGGCCATGGCGATGTCCCGCAGCACGCGCCGATCGACGCCCGAGAAGCTCAGCCCCCGCACCAGCTCTTCGCGGCCATCGGCGTAGCGGCGCACCACCTCGATGGGGCGGGTGAGGCCCGACAGGGGGGCGTCGCCGCTCAGCGCCACCTCAAAATCTTCGGTGAGGCCGACCGGCTCGATGCGCTGCACCACCAGCACGTAGTTGAGGCCGGCTTGGCGGGCGAGGCGCTGGGCCTGGCGGTGCATGCGGCGGTCGGTCCGGGCGCGATCGGGGCTGACGGTCACGACGGCCGGCATGGCCTCGAAGCGGTCGCTGCCGAGCGCGCGCCCGTGGCCATTGCTGGCCTCAAAGCCCTTGCGGGGGATGCGGCTCATCAGCACGTTCTTCAGCACGCCATTCTCGACGAGCTCCACCCGCTCTGCCGGGATGCCCTCCCCGTCGATGGCGTAGGCGCCGCCGAGCCGCGGGTCGGCCATCGGGTCGTCCACGATCGACCAGCCGCCCGGCAGCAGGCGGCGGCCGACGCGGGCGGTGGGCGGGCTCTCCGGCGGCGGGCCGTAGGGGTCGGGCT
>CANHON010000498.1 GCA_947462115.1 Deltaproteobacteria bacterium
CCTCGGCGGTCGCCCGGAGTTTTGGGCTGGTGCTGCACCTCAGCCAGCTCGGCTTCACCCTGTGCATCGGCGGGGTCGGCCTGCTCGCGGAGGGGCTGCAGCTGCGCGACCTGCTGCGGCCCGCGCCGACGCCGGGCCCTTAGTCGTCCAGCGCCCAGGCGGTGACCCGGGTGCCTCCGTTGGAGAAGGACGTGATGGGGAAGACCCGCGGGCTCACCAGCCGCGCCAGCTCGGCGTCGGGGCAGATGAACATGGCCCGCCACCCGGACAGGGGGCCCTGGAGCGCGCGGCCCAAGGCCCGGTAGACCCCGGCCACTTGGTTTCCGAGGCGCATGCCGTAGGGCGGGTTGGTGAGCACGAGGCCGGCGCTGGCGGGCACCGGGGGTTCGCTGACATCGGCCTGCACGAGCTGGATGGAGACGCCCGCCCGCTCGGCGTTTTGGTGCGCGTCGGCCAAGGCGGGGCCGTGCCGATCGCTGCCCACGATGGGCGCTGCGGGCACGCTCCGCCGGGCTGGGATCGGCCGAGGCGCCGCCCCGCCCTGAAGCACCGGCCACGCTTCATAGGCATAGGGCCGGCCGGTGCCCGGGGGACGGCCGGCGGCGAGCAGGGCGGCCTCGATGGGGATCGTGCCGGAGCCGCAGAAGGGGTCGAGCAGCGCTTCGTCGCCGTCCCAGCCCGCGAGGAGGAGCAAGGACGCTGCGAGGTTCTCGCGAAGGGGGGCCTTTCCCTGGGCTTGGCGCCAGCCCCGCACGCCGAGGCGCTCGCCGCCGGCGTCGATGCTGATGCGGAGCTGGTCATCCTCCAGGTGGATCTGGAGGCGCTGCTGGCGGTGCGGGCGGCTCGCGGGCAGGGCGCGCACGCCACCCCCGCGAAGCTGGTCGTGAATGGCGTTGAGCACCTTCTTCTCGACCATGTCTTTGCGAGAGAGCCGGCTGCGGGCGGTGTGCGTGGAGAGCTCGACCTCGTCCCGCAGCCGCAAGAAGGGCCGCCAATCGGCCTCGCGGACCACGGCCGCCAGCTCTTCGAGGCTGCGGGCGCGGCCGCTGAGCACCTCACAGCTGAGGCGGTTCGCGGTGCGGAGGCTGCGGGCCAGCAGGGCGCCGGCGGCGAGCTCCGCCTCAAAAAGCAGCGCGCCCGGCGTGGACTTGGCGCGAACGCCGAGCCCCTCCAGCTCGCGCAGGGCCACGGGCTCAAGGCCGGGCGGGAGGGTGAGGGTCCACTTGGGCATCGCGGCTCCGGGGCGGGCTCGGGGGCTCCCGCGCCGGCCCGGCGGGCTAATCGCTCCCCCTGCGAACCGGCGGCCGACCCGCCGCGCTTCGACCCCCGGGCGAGGTCCATGTCTCCAGATCTGTTGGCGATCGTGGTGCTGGTGGTGGCCTTGCTCAGCGCCGCGCGCACCCTGCGGCACATCTTCAGCGTTGGAATGGGCGCCAATGACGTGATGGTGGCCCTTGTCGTGATGGGCTGCTTGGCGATCTACCCGGTCCTGGCGCTCGGGGCCCGGTCGGCGGGCGCGCTCAACGTCGGCCTCTGCCTGGCCCTGGTGGCCGGCCTGCTCAGCATTTTGGGGCTGTTCTCGGCGCTCGCCCGCCGCGAGGAGCTGCAGGCCGGGCTCCCGCTGGTGTGGCTCAGCCAGCTCGCCCTGTCCTTCAGCTTGTGGACGGGCCTGCTGCTGCTGCTGCGGGCGGTGCCGCTGGCGCTGCGGGCCACCGCCGCCGAGCTCGCGTGGCCCGGCGCTTGGCTCTGGGGGCCCGTGCTGCTGAGCGGGCTCGGGATCGTCCACACGATCCGCGCCCACGATCGGGTGCGCGTCGAGCGCCTTCGGGGCCCAGACACCCTCGCACGACCGCTGCGGGTCGTGCACCTCAGCGATCTGCACGCGAGCCCGGTCACGCCCGGCGCCACGCTGCGGGCGTCGATCGCCAAGGTCAACGCGCTGGAGCCCGATCTGGTGCTCATCACCGGGGATCTGGTCATCCCCTTCTCCGAGGCCTCGCACGCCTACCTGCTCGACGCGCTGGCCGGCCTGCGGGCCCCCACCTTCCACTGCGCCGGCAACCACGACCTCCCGGTGATCGAGCGCCTGCACACGGAGCTCGCGGCGCTCGGGCAGCCGCTGCTGGAGGGCGAGCAGCGCCTCGTTCGCTGCGGTGACCTGCCGGTGGAGGTGGTCGGCGCGCCCTTCGCCTGGGGGCCCGCCGAGCCCCAGGTGGAGGGGCTGCTCGCGGCCTGTCCGCCCTTGCCGGGCGCGCGGCTGCGGCTGTTGTTGGCGCATGATCCCAGGCTTTTTCGTGCGGTGCCCGCAGGCCGGTTCGACCTCGTGCTGTCGGGGCACACCCACGGGGGCCACCTCGGCGCCGAGCTGCTGGGCCTCGCCGGCTCGCCCTTGCGCTGGCTCGGCCTCTACGACGCCGGGCTGTTTCAGCGGGAGGGGGCGCTGCTCAACGTGAGCCGCGGCGGCTGGCAGCTCGGCTTCCCGCCCCGCATGGGGGTCGGCGGTGAGCTGGTGCTGCTCCTGTTCTCGCCGGAGCACCCGGCTGCGCCGGCCGGGGCGCGCCCCGCGGAGGGGAGGGCCGGGCCGGATGGGCCGCGCGGGCCGCTCGCCAGGGCGGGGCAGAGCGCATAACCGCCGGGCAGCGGCCCCCGAGGGGCACATCGGAGCGGAGGCGCGGATGGCGAGGCGGGTTCTTCGGGTCGAGCGCGGCGGGAAGGTGCTCGCGAGCTGGGCGCTCGACGGTGATCCCATCGAGCTGACCCTCGTCGATGAGGGCGCGGGCGTGTCCATCTGCGCCTGGAGGCTCGCGGCGGAGCCGGACCGTCGGGTCGATGAGCCCTCCCTTCAGCGCCTGCTTCGCGCTGAAGACGACGACCTGACCATGCCGCTGCCGGAGCCCACCGAGACCACCGGCGGGGCGCTGCCCGAGACCGAAGAGGCGCCGGCCCGGCCCCGCGCCGCCAAGCGCCCGGTGCCCAACCTCGCGCGCACCCCGGCCCGCGTGCCGACCGGGCTCCCCTCCCTCGGCCTCGGCCCGGCCCGGGAGCCGGAGCGGGAGCTGACCTTGCCCCCGCCCGAGCCCTTCGGGGCCGAGCGGGAGCTGACCCTGCCGGAGCCAGAGCCCCACGAGCCCTCCGTCTCGGTCTCGCTCTCCTCGCTGTCTTTGCCCTTGCCGACGCTGGAAGCGGCGCGTCCCCCGCTGCTGGGCGGTGGCCTCGCGGCCCGGCCGTTGGCGGGGGGGCGTGGCCCTGCGCCGGCGGGCCCCCGGCCGCGTCCGCC
>CANHON010000499.1 GCA_947462115.1 Deltaproteobacteria bacterium
GGCTGCGAGCTGCGCGTGTGCTGGCACGAGGGCGCCCACCTGTGGCCCGAGGGCGAGATCGACCGCCAGCTCGACTGGTTCGAGGGGCTGGTGGACGTCGAGGCCGCCGAAAACGGGGCTCCATCCGCAGCGACCCCCTGAGCCTCCAGCCGCCGATCGGCGCGCGGGGGAGCGGCGTCCAGCTCAGAGCAGCATCTTCCAGCGGATGGTGATGATGCCGCTGTCGCCGCCGGGGGTGCCGCGCTCGTTGCAGGTCTCTTGGCCGGTGCCGTAGTAGGTCTCGACCACCATCTTGATGACGTGGCCATCGGCGAGCTGCACGAGGTGCGCCTTGCCGGTGGTCGCCACGCAACCGGGGTACTCCCACCAGCCGCCCAGGGCGAGCTGCGGGCTGCCCGGCAGGCCCGACGAGTCGTTGATGATGGTGCAGTCGTCGGTGTAGAAGTCGTCCATCTGGTACCGAACCCCCTCCGGCACCGCGCTCAGCTCGGCGTAGGGGGTCTCGGGCAAGGTGGCCACGCCCACGCAGGAGGGCCCGGAGGAGCCGCCGTTCATGCGGATCATGAAGCGGCGCAGGGACAGGTCCCAGTCCATGCTCTCCAGCGCGCTCTCATCGTCGATCTCGACCTTCACCGCGCCGTCTTCGGAGAACTTGACGTAGACCCAGGGGTTTCGGGTGGCCTGGTCGTAGCCGCCCGCCGAGGCGTCCACCACGGTGACGAAGTCTTCGCCGTCGGTGGTGGTGCTGACCGGGTCCCGGCTCACGCTGTCCTGCAGCGAGAGGTCGAGGAGCAGCGCGTCCACGCAGGAGACCTCGGTGGCCTCCGTGCAGACCGCCTCGGGGCCGGCCGCCCCGTCGTCCCCCCCGTCCGCGGCGCCGTCCGAGGCCCCGTCCGACCCGTCGCTGGCCGCCCCGCCTGAGTCCGCGGCCTTGTCCGCGTCTCCGTCGCAGGCGGCCAAAGAGCCCACCAGCAGGGCAGTCACGACAAGGGGCATCAAGGAGCGAGCGCGCATGGGGACCTCCGGGGGCTGTGCGCCCCGACCGTTCTGGAGCGGGCATCCTGCCCCGCGACCGCCCACCTGTCCAGGCAAGCCCGACGGGGACAGGCTGTGGGAAGCCCATGTCACCGCGGGAGGTGCACGATAGTCCCATCCCCTGCCCGCGGAGTCCCCATCGCCATGCGCCTCACGCTCCCTCCTTCGCACCCGCCCCGCGCGGCGCGCGCCCACGGCCTCGTGCTGCTGCTCGGCGCCTTCGCCGCTCCAGCCGCGGCTGCCCCCGCCAAGGCCACCGAGGCCGCCGCCGCCCACCTCGCGGCCATCGACGCGCTGTTTCAGCCCGCGCGCCAAGCCGAGCAGCTGCTCATCGCCCCGCGCATCGGCCCTGTGGAGCGGGCGGCCCCCTGCGCGGCCGCCGCGGCCCTGGTGGAGGCGCTCCGCGGCGCGGGTCCCGGCCTCGAGGGCCCGCTGCGGGCGGAGGCCCAAGCCAGCGCCGCGGCGCGGGCCGAGGCCTGCGAGACCTTGGGCGCGCCGCTGCTCAAGCTGCTCGCGGACCGGACCATGACCGAGGCCAAGCTGCGCGAGGCCGACGCGCTCTACCTGCAGCTCCTCACCGAGCTCCAGCAGCTCGATGACGAAGACAACCGCCGCCGCGCTGCTTTCGCCAAAAAGAGCGGCGTCGAGGCCGCGCCCTGGACCCGCCCGCCGGAGTCCAAGGGGCAGGGCCTCGGCGAGCTCCCGCCGACCGGCACCGGTTTTGAGCCCCTGCTGGTGGCCCAAGCGGCGCGCGCACACCACAAGCTCATGATCTCCTACATGATCGAGGCCAAGGCCGCGATGGAGACCCTGGTCCAGATCCCCGCCGCGCCGGGCGCCCCCATCGCTGAAGCTTTGCCCAAGGCCGTCGGCAAGGTGGCGCGGGCCCGAAGCGGCTGCGACGAGGCCGGCGCTTGGTTTGAGGACAGCAGCTTGCTGGACGCCTGCGCCAAGGTCACGAACACCTACAGCCGCCTGCTCTCCGGCCCCCTCGCCGACCTGAGCCTCGACTGCGCTGAAGACCGATGGAGACGGCGTACCCAGGCCCGCGTCCGGGTGATGGTCGAGGAGGTCCAGGCCGACCTGCCCTCGGCGGAGCAGATCAGCGGGGCGGCCTCGGGCACCTTTCAAGAGGCCTGGGGCCTGCGGGCCCTCCCCCTCGAGCTGCCGTTGATCCAGGAGGGCAGCGCGCCCTGAGCCGGCGCGCGCCGTCGGGTCCCGCTGCGGGCCCTCCGTTCAGGGCGTCCAGCGGAGGGCGCGGCGCGGCTCGAGCGGGCCCTCGATGACCACCGGCTCGCCCACGAGGGGCCGAAGCGTGACGCGGTCAATGGTCTCGACGGCACCCAAGCCGACGTGAACCAGGGGCCGTCGGAAGCCGCTGACCGAGACCTCGGCGCGGGCGACCGCCACCCACCGCGCGCCGCCCGCCTCGACCTCGACGGTGGTCTGCTCGGGCGCCTCCACCCGCAGCCAGGCATCGGCCGTGCAGCCGGTGGAGAGGTAGAGCCGCAGGGGCTCCTCCACATCGGCCACGACGAGATCGAGCACCCCGTCGCCGTTGAGGTCATCCGCCACGACCGCCCGGTGGCTGCCTTCGCGGGAAAGGCCCAGGGCCGCCGACACATCGACGAAGGTGCCGTCCGCCTGCTGCTGCATCAGGTCGATGGGCGCCTCGTAACGCGGGAGGCCGTCTTCGCCGTGGTAGAGGTCGCCCTCGGCGTGGATCAGGTCGAGAAGCCCGTCGTTGTCGAAGTCCAGGAAGGCCGACGACCAGATCATCGGGTTCAGGGACCGGGACCGGCTCAGCAGCGGATCGGCGCCCGTGGCCCGCGAGTAGTCGATGCAGGTGCCATCGGCCTCGCGCCGCAGCAGCCGCCCCTCGAAGGTGGCCGCCAAGAACAGGTCCTCGACGCCGTCTCGGTCGTAGTCGCCAAAGGCGTGGGCCATACCTGAGAAGGTGGGCAAGCAGCCCTCCGCCGCCGCGGACCGGAGCGCGCCGCCCTCGTTGATCCACAGCCGGTTGCCGCCGAACATAAAGCCCATGTCATTGGTGACCATCACGTCGAGATCACCGTCGCCGTCCCAGTCGATGGCGCTGGCCTGGGCGGCGTTGCCGGTGGCCTCGACGCCCGGGAGCGGCTCGACGCGGACCTCGGACGCTTCGCTGCCAAAGATGAGGAAGTCGCGGCGGGCCTCTGGGTCGTCGCCCGGTGCGCTGCCGGGGA
>CANHON010000500.1 GCA_947462115.1 Deltaproteobacteria bacterium
GCGGGCGCCGATGCGGGCGCCGATGCGGGCGACTGGGTGGCGGAGGACGGGCCGGGGCTCGGCGCGCCCGTGCTGGGCTCAGGGTTCGGGACCATGCTGCCCCCTAATCTGCCCAGGGCGGGCGGGGATCGGCGCGCAGCGGGCCCGCGCTGGTGGGGCCCGCGCTCCGGCTCGCCTTCCTGACAACTTGTTTTCGATCGGCCGCCCCGCCGATCGGCGGCGCCGGGGGAGGGCAGGGGCGCGCCCTCAGCGCAGGCTCAGCTCCTCGATGAAGACCCAGTGCTCCCCCCGCATGCGGCTGTGGTAGGCCGTGACGTCCACGATCTCCACCCGGCGGGCTCGGTTGGGGTTGAGCTGAAGCGGCCCTGCGGGGGCGCCTCCGACGAGGCTCGCGGTGTCGATCCGCAGGTCGGTCCACCCGCCGGTGGGGATGCGCTGGGGCTCGGCGCTCACCCAGCGCCGGTCCTCATCGTCCACCACCACGATGGTCATCAGGGCCTCAAAACCTTCGGCCCGCAGCCGAAGGTCGATGTGCTCCAGCGGACCGGCGCCGGGGGCCAGGGCGACGGCGATGAAGTCCTCTTCGCCGTCGGCCACCGAGACCCGCCAGGCGGCGGTGGCGCCGGTGCCGCGGCCGGCGGCCACCCCGAGGTCGTCCTCCGCCCCGCGACCCCAGCCGCGCACCAGCGCCCCGATGCCCGCCTCGAAGTTCTCGGTATGGGGTAAAGTGTTGATCCGGCGCTCTTCGAGGGCCATCCAGCCCAAGAAGGAGCGGGCCCGCGGCCGGACCTTCGGGTGCGTGGCGGCGCGCAGCAGGGCCGAGCGGGCCCGCACGGGGTCTCCGGCGTCGAAGCGGGCGCGGCCGAGCCAGTACAGCACCTCGCCCCGGAGGGGGTCATCGTCGGCGAGGTTGTCCAGCAGGGCCTCGTAGACCGAGGCGGCGGCGATGGGGTCGCGATCGACGGCCTGGAGGGCGCGGCCGGTCTGCAAGGAGGCCCAGGCCTCGGGGCCAGCGGCGCCTTGGGAGGGGATCAAAACGGCGCACACCACGCTGATCCACGCGAGGAGGGCCGCCGTCCCGCCGCGCCGCTCGCGCTGCATCAGCCGCCCTTGGCGATGAACTGGTAGCCGACCCCGTGCAGCGTCTCGACGAAGCGGGGCTGAGCGGCGTCGTCGCCGAGCTTCTTGCGGACGGTGAGGACGTGGGTGTCTACGGTGCGGGTGGCGATCCCGGCCTTGTAGCCCCAGACCTTCCGCAACAGCTCCTCGCGCGACAGGATCCGGTGCCGGTTGTAGAGGAAGAACTCCAGCAGGTCCCGCTCGCGCTTGCTCAGCTTCTCGACCCGGTCCGGGTGGCGGATCTCGTTGACATCAAAGTCAATCACCACCTCGTCGAAGGTGAACACGTTCTTGGCGCCGCCCGAGCGCTTGAGGCAGGCCTGCACCCGCGCGGCGAGCTCCGGCAGGCTGAAGGGCTTGGTGACGTAGTCATCGGCGCCGAGCTCAAAGCCGACCAGCTTGTCCTGCTCGCTGCTGCGGGCCGTGAGGAAGATCACCGGCCGCTCAAAGCCGCTCTCGCGCAGCGCCCGGCAGATCTCGTAGCCGTCCATGGCGTCGGCGCCGGCGGGCCCCTCGTGCAGCATGACGTCCAGCACGGCCACGTCTGGGTTGTGCCGGTGGGCTTGCTCCAGGGCCTCTTCGCCGGTGGAGGCGGCGAAGGCCTCGTGCCCCCGGCTCATAAAAAAGCGGACAAGGTTGTCCAAGACGACCTTCTCGTCCTCCACAAACAGGATCCGCGCCATGGTTGAGCCGCCTCCGGCGCGCCCGCGTGAATGGAACGGGGGCCGCGTGCTGGTTTGGGGGAGCATAGCCCTTGGCGGAGGTCAAGCGCCGAAGGCCGGGGGCGGCCGCTTGGGGGAAGCGCCTCAGCCCCGGCGATCGACCTCCGGTGGGCTCCGCGGAAAACGAAGGGTGAAGGAGCTGCCTTGGCCGGGACGGGACTGCACGGTCACGTCGCCGCCGTGGGCCTGCATGATGTACCGGGTGATCGTGAGGCCGATGCCGGTGCCCTTCCGGCGGCGGGCGAGGGCGTCGCTGCTGCGGAAGAAGGGCTCGAAGATCCGCTGCATGTCGTGGGGCGCGATCCCGATCCCCTTGTCGGAGATGGTGATCTCCACGCCACCCTCGACGATCCGACCCCGCAGGCCGATCCAGCCGTTGGGCGCCGAGTACTTCGCGGCGTTGCTCACGAGGTTGATCACGCACTGGGAGATGGCGTCGGCGTCGTGCGCCACCGGCGGGAGGTCTGCGGGCAGATCGACGTCCAGCTCTTTGTCTTGAACCTCCTGGGCCGAGCTGATGCTGCCGATGGCCCGCTCCACGGTCTCGGCGATGTCGCCGGGCCGCAGGGCGTAGCGCTTGGCGCCGCGCTCGATGGCCGCGAAGTCCAGCACGTTGTCCACGAGCCGGGAGAGGCGCTCGCTCTCCCGCACGATGCTGAGGTAGGCGTCTTCGCGCTCGTCGTCGGTCTCTTTGAGGCCGTAGAGCAGGGCCTCGCCTTGGCTGCGGATGTGGGTGATCGGCGAGCGCAGCTCGTGGCTGACGCTGGCGGCGAAGTCGGTCTGCTGGCGCGCCACGGCCAGCTCGCGGCGCAGCAGCATCAGCGTCGTGAGCGAGCCGGCGATGAGCACCAGCAGGGCCGTCCCGACCACGCCGGTCCGGAGGCTTCGGCGGCTGATCCGATCGGCCTCGAGGCCTTCCGGGTCGCGCAGGGCCACCACGAGGGTCCAGCCGCCGAGCCACGGCCCCAAACTTTTGGAGGTGAGGGCGTCGGCCGGCGGCTTCTCGTTGGGGCTCACGAGCCAGGCGCTGACGTCGCTGTCCGCGACCACAGCGGCTCGTGCATCGGCCTTCAGCTCGCTGAGCACGGTGTCGAGGTCGAGGCCGAAGGCGTAGTAGTCGTCGCCCCACCAGGTGGTGGCCCAGAGCGCCCGCCCGCCGAGCTCCCAGCGCACCACCCCATCGGGGAGCCGCCCCGGCGTGGCGCCGAAGACCGGGTCGAGCTCGGGCAGCAGCTCTCCGGTCCAGTACAGCATGTTGGAGCGCTCCGCGACCCGACCGCGGGCCACGGCGGCCCAGTCCCCGCTGGGCCCTTGGGGCACCATCGACAGGGCGTGGTTGGCCAGCGCGGCCTCACCGCCGGCGTCGACGGTCCAGCGCTCGGCGA
>CANHON010000501.1 GCA_947462115.1 Deltaproteobacteria bacterium
AAGCTATTGCAAGGCCCAGCGCCGTGCCCGCGGTGGGCCTTGGCGGCGATCGCGGCGCCTGAGGTTGACACGGCGGCTGCCCCTCGATACGTGGCGGGGGCTGAAGGGCGACTACCCTTCGCGGTCGCCTTCGGGCGGTGTCGCCCCTGGTCTTTGACGTACTGGTTCATGCAGCAGAAGGTCCACGATAACGATGGCGCGGCAGGGTCCGCGGCTTCGATGTCAGGGTCGGGCGCTCAAGGCTCTGCCTTCCCCATCACGGATGGGGGCGGCGCGGTCGAGGGCGGCGGCTCCGCGCGGGACGCGCACTTTATGGGCTTGGCCCTCGAAGAAGCGCGGCTCGCTGCGCTCTTTGGAGAGGTGCCCGTGGGGGCGGTGGTGGTCCGGGGGGATGAGGTGCTCGCGGCGTCGGGGAACCGGCGGGAGCGAGACCAAGATCCTTGCGGGCACGCAGAGCTGATCGCCATCCGAGCGGCCGCCAAGGCCGTCGGGAGCTGGCGGCTCGAAGGGTGTGAGGTCTACGTCACGCTCGAACCCTGTCCCATGTGCGCTGGCGCGATGGTCCTGTCTCGGGTGCAGCGGGTGGCCTACGGGTGCCCCGATCCCAAAGGCGGGTTCCTGGGCTCCTTGGCAGACCTCTCCGGCTTCCCTGGCCTCAACCACCGCTTCGCGGTGTCGGCAGGGATTGAAGGAGAGCGGTGCAGTGAGCAGCTCCGGCAGTTTTTTCGAGACCTTCGCGCTGTGAAGCGCCGTGCGCGGTTGGGGGGAGCCCCCTGATCGCCGCGGATCGCGGTGGTGAGACAACGGAGAGGTGGCCGAGTGGACGAAGGCGGCAGACTCGAAATCTGTTGTAGGTTCCCCCTACCGCGGGTTCGAATCCCGCCCTCTCCGCCCTCCCCCGCTCCGCTTCGCAGCATGAACCTCCGGCCTTCGGGCCGGTGATGGAGCGAAGGGCACCCGCCTCGGCGGGCGCCTTGAGATGGTCCTGGAGAGGTGACCGAGTGGACGAAGGTGCACGATTGGAAATCGTGTGTATCGCAAGGTACCGCGGGTTCGAATCCCGCTCTCTCCGCCATCTCGCTCGTCTCCATTCAATCAAAGCAACAGCTTGAGCTGAGCCGGCGTTGGTGGTCGGGTCCTGGTGACGTTGGATCCGCGAACCCCGCCAGGTCCGGAAGGAAGCAACGGTAGTGGTCTCCACCGGGCATCGGGTCGCCCGGCCATCAACCCTGGCTCAGCTCTCCACCCTGCCCCGTCGGCTCGCCGACCGTGCGGGGTGGCTTCGTTTTCGGCAACGGGTTCCATTGGGGTCATGAGCTACCAGCCCATCGCGCGCAAGTGGCGGCCCGACTCCTTCGAGGGGATCGTCGGCCAGCTCCATGTCACCCGCACCCTCCAGAACGCGATGCGCCTGGGTCGGGTGCACCACGCCTTCTTGTTCACCGGCGCCCGCGGCGTGGGCAAGACCTCGGCGGCCCGGGTGTTGGCCCGCGCCCTCAACTGTGAGCAGGGCGACGGGGTCGAGCCCTGCGGCGTCTGCGGCATGTGCGTGGAGATCCGCGCGGGCACCTGCCCGGACGTCATCGAGATCGACGGCGCCAGCAACAACTCGGTGGAGGACGTGCGGGACCTGCGCGAGAGCGTGCGCTACGCGCCGCAGCGCGGCCGCCGCAAGATCTACATCATCGACGAGGTGCACATGCTCTCGAGGGGGGCCTTCAACGCCCTGCTCAAGACCCTCGAAGAGCCGCCTGAGCACGTTGTCTTCATCTTTGCCACCACCGAGCCCCACAAGATCCCCGAGACCATCCTCAGCCGGGTGCAGCGCTTTGACTTCAAGCGCATCCCCCTGGGCACCGTGGTGCAGCGGCTCGCTCAGGTCTGTGAGGGGGAGGGCGTGCGCGCCCAGCCCGAGGCCCTCCGGCTCATCGCCCGCGCCGGCGAGGGCTCGATGCGCGACAGCCAGAGCTTGCTCGACCGGGTGATCAGCTTCTGCGGCGAGGACCTCGGCGTGGAGCAGGTCACCGACGTGCTCGGCCTCGTGGACCGCTCGCTCCTCTACAGCATGCTCCAGGGCATGCTGCAGGGCGAGGCCGATCGCTGCCTCGAGTGCATCGAGCAGGTCGATAGCTATGGGTATGATCTCAACGAGTTCACCGCTGAGCTGCTCGAGCTGCTGCGGGACGCGACGGTGCTCGGCCTGTCGCCCACGGGCCAACGCCACCTGGAGCTGCCGGACGAGGAGCGGGCACGGCTCTCGGCCTTCGCCAAGGACGTGCCGCCCGAGGTCTTCGTCCGGTCCTTTCAGGTGATGATGGAGGTGCAGGAGCAGGTCGCCCGCGCCGCCCGGCCCCGCATGGTTCTGGAGATGGCCGTCGCGCGCCTGCTGTGCATCCGGCCGGCCCGGCCCCTGGATCAAGTGGTGGAGCGCCTCGGCGACATGGAGCGGCGCTTGCGTCAGGCCGCCGGCAGCGCCCCCCGGCCGCGGTCCAGCCGCCCGAGCGCCAAAGAAGACGACGAAGGGGAGCCTGCCCGCGCCCTCGCTCGCCCCGCGCCGGGCCCGGCGCCGAAGCGCTGGACCCCCGGCGTTGATCCCCGCGAAGAGGCCGCGACTGTCCGCGCGCCCACCCCGGTGCGGCCACCGGCGCCCCCGCCGCGCCCCGAGCGGGCGCCCGACCGCTGGGCCTCGCCCTCCGACGATCGCGGGGGGCCGCCGCTGATCTCCGAGGCCGAGCTCAGCGCCTATGGCTTCGCGGGCGATGAAGACGGCGACGACGGGTCCGCCTACCCCGAGCCCGACGATTGGCGCAGCGAGCTGCTGGGTCCTTCCGGCGCGGGCGAGGCCGACGCCGCTGGGGAGCCCCCGCCGCCCATCGACGAGGACGAGCCGGAGGCGGAGCTCAGCGCGGGGCCACCCTTGCCGCCCCGCGAGGCCAGCGACCCCGAGCGGTTTCGCCTGCTGCAGACCTGGCTCAGCGCCCGCAGCCGGCGCTTTGACTCCCTGGCCCTGGACTGCGGCTTCGTCTCGGCGACCACCGGGGAACTCCGCATCTTCGCTGGGAACGCCTTCACCTACGCCAATGTGAGCCGGCTCCTCCAGGAGCCAGCCCTGAGCTTGGGCCTCCGCCAGCTCCTGCCCGGCTGCGCTGGTGTTCAGCTCCTCAAGCGGGAGCAGGCGCCCGCCGGGGCGCTCACCCGCAGGGAGCAGGCCGACGCTACC
>CANHON010000502.1 GCA_947462115.1 Deltaproteobacteria bacterium
GGCTCGGAGCCGGCCGCGCCCGGGCAGGGCAAAGGTGCGGTGATCACCGGCCACGCGAGCGCCCTCGAGGGGGACGTTGAGCGCGCGGCCTTCGGCTGCTGCGCCGATCCCGCCGAGCAGGCCGCCTTGGACGCGCTGGTCGAGCTCGGGGCCGCGATGGCCGCCGATGACGCCGCTGGCAGCGCCGCCGCCGCCGAGCGCCTGCGCGGCGCCGTCTCGGGGCCGGCCTCCCTCGAGCCCCTGCGGGCCCCGGCCGCCGCCGTCGCCGAGGCCGCCGAGCTCCCGGCGCGCCGCGAGGCCCTGCTGGCCCTGAGCGAGGCGGCCCGGGCCCTGCCGCTCGGGGGCGACGGCCCGGGCCGCTACGCCTGGGTGCTCTGCCCGATGAAGCCCGGTTGGTGGCTGCAGCGCGGCGAGCCCGTGGCCAACCCCTACTATGGCGCGAGCATGCTCCGCTGCGGCAATTTCGAGGCCCGCGCCCCCGCGCCCGCCCCGAACGCGCCGAGCGCCCAGACCACCGCGGCGGCGCCCGCTCCGGTCCGTTAGGAGGTCGGCCCGCGCTGGCGCTCCCCCACCGGCGCCCAGGAGCCCGCTTGGCTGAGGTCTACGTCGTCGCCGCGCGCAGCGGGCAGCCTTGCGGGCAGGCAGGCGCCGGCGCCGGCGCCGAGGCCCTCGCGGCCACGCTCACCGCCGCCGGCCTGTCGCCCCGGGCCCTCGACGCCCTGTTCGTCGCCAGCGCCGGCGCCCCGACGCCCGAGGGCCTCGCGCCCCAGGTGGGCCTGCTGGCCGGCGCCCCGGTGGGCCTGCGCGCCGTGGGCCTGTCGGGCTGCGGGCTCGAAGCGCTGCAGGCTGCCGCCCAGGCCATCGCCAGCGGCTACGCTGAAGTGAGCGTGGCTGTGGGCATTCAGCTCAGCCCGGCCACCGGCGGCTCCCCGCTGCTGCCCCTCGAGTCCCCCCTCGACTGGCGCCTCGCGCCCGCCGACGCCGAGGAGGGCGAGGCCCGGGCGGCCCAGCGACTCGGCGTGGGCCCCGAGGCGCTGCTGCCGCTGCGGGAGCGCCTCGCCCGACGCAGCCCCGGCGGTGGGCTCCCGGAGCGGGCCGCCGATCGCGCCGGCGCCAGCGCCGCCCTCCTCCTGAGCGCCGAGGCCCTCGCGGCCCACCGCCTGCAGCCGCTGGCCCGCGTGGTCAGCCTCGGCGCCCGCGCCGCGGACCCGGCCCTCTGGCCCAGCGCCGCCGCCGCCGCCGCCCAGGATGCCCTCGGCCGGCTCGGCTTCACCGCCGCCGACATCGCCGCCTGGGCGCTGGACGAGCGCAGCGTGCTCGGCCTCGCGGCCGCCATCGCCGCCCTCGAGGTGCCGCCCCACCGCGTCAACCGGGCGCTCGACACCCTGCGCGCCGGCCACATGGGCGCGGCCGAGGGCCCCCGTCGCCTCGGCGGCCTCATCGATGAGCTCGGGCAGCTCGACGCCCGCTTCGGCGCGCTCGCGCTGGCCAGCCCCACGGGCCAAGGCCGAGCCTTGGTGCTCGATCGGGAGTTTTACCTATGAGGGCATCGGCATGACCGACCCGCTCTGTCGGGCCCTGCTCCTCGGCGGGCACGCACCTCAGCCCTTTTTGGGCCACTTTCGCCTGAGCGCAGCGGTGGGCGAGGCCCGCCTGTGGGCCGCGGGGCGGGTGGCGGTCGACGCCGGCCCGGTCGAGGCCTGGGCCGCCGCGCGGGTGATCGAGGCCGCCTTCGAGGCCGCCGCCGAGTCCATGGCCATCCGCCGCGCCCCCGACCGCCACGCGCTGCTGCGGGCGGCCTGGGAGGCCCTGCTGGAGCTCGAAGGCGCGGCCCTCGGTCCTCGCCAAGGGGCTGATCTCTCTGTGTTGTTCCTCGCCGCCGACCGCAACGGCCAGGGGGTGAGCGCCGCGGGCATCGGCCGCCTGCTCGCCGGCGAAGATCCGGGCCTCCAACCCCTGGTCCCGGCCGATCACCCGCTGCTGAGCCCGACCGGTCGCCCGGCCGCCGTGCCGCACATGCTCAGCCTGCGCGCGCTGCCGCCGATGCTGCTCGGCGTGCCCTGGGGCCACCCCGGCCCGCTGCCCGATCCCGGCCGCGCGCGGGCCGCCGCCGGGGACCGACCATGAGCGGAGGCCGAGCATGAGCGGAGACACCAAGCGCCCACCGAGCGCGCCCTTGCTCCTCGAGGAGCCGACGCTGCCCGACACCGCCGGGCCGCCGCCCGAGGTGGACGGGGGCCCCGACGTCCGCTGGTTTGACGAGATCAACGCGCGGGCCGAGCTCCCCGCGGTCCAGGCCGCCATCGAGGCCCGCCTGCTCGCCGGCGAACCCTGCGAGCCCGTGCTCCGCCGCCTCGGCGGCCGCGATCCGCTGGTCATCACCGAGCTGCTGCTCGGGCCCCGGGCCACGGCCGGCGGGGCGTGGTCGCTGCTGCGCCTCGAGCTCATCGACCTGCTGGAGCTCGGCATGCGCCCGAGCGCCCTCTACCTGCGGATGGCGGCCGTGGCCGGCGACCCCGAGCGCGCGGCCGAGGTGCTCGCCCTGGCCATCGCCCGCCACCGGGACGCGCCGTGGATCCGCACCCTGTCGGGCCGGGTCGAGGGCCCGATGCGGGGACGGGCCCAGCTCAGCGCCCTGAGCGAGTCCCCCGGCTTCGGCGCCCTCTGCCGCGACTGGTACCAGGCCGGCGGCCGGGCGGCCCTCATCCAGATCGCCGCAGATCCCCCGCGCCTCGAGGCCTTCGCGGCGCTGGCCGAGGCCGAGGACCGCGAGGCCCTCATCGAAGCGGCCGCCCTGGCGCTCAGCGCCGCGCCCACCGCGCCGGTGCCGGCCTGGCTCGCCGCCGTCTGGGGGCCCGACCTCGACGAGATGATGGTGCAGATCATCGATCGCATCGAGGCGCCGCCCGCCCGCGCGGCCCTGCTGCCCTGGCTCCGCGGCAGCCCCCGGGCCCTGCAGCAGCTGCGCGCGGCCCAACGCGAGCGCTGAGCGGCGGTCGCGTGGCCGCCGCCCTTCCGCCCCGTCGCCGCTTGGTCTATGCTCGACCGGCCACTTCGCCCCGCCCCAGGAGCCCCATGACGCCCGCCCGACGCCCCTTTGCTCTCGCCGCCCTGCTCGGCCTCGCCGCGCCCCTCGCCCTGACGGCCTGCGGCGACGACCCGAAGAAGGCAGACGCCGCCGACTCCGGCGAAGAGGCCGACGCGGACGCCGACGCCGA
>CANHON010000503.1 GCA_947462115.1 Deltaproteobacteria bacterium
CCGCACGGCATTCGGCAGATCTCGCACCTGCACCGGCTCGACGAGTCGCGCCACATGGCCACCTCCCTCTACCTCGCACAGCTCAGCAACGTCGTGCTCGACACGGTTCCGGTGGAGTCGCGTCTGCTGTTCGCCGCGGCAGTGCAGGCGGCGTGGCCGGTCCAGCGGCAGGTCGAGAACCGGGTCGGCTACTGGAAGGCGGTGCTGAACGAGGCGCCCATCTACGGTGACCTGACCCGCGCCGAGAAGGCCGACCTGCTGCAGCACATCCGCGAGCGCACCGAGGCCTCGCTGCACCGCATGCACCCCCGGCAAGAGCGGCTCACCCGCCAAGCCAACAAGCGCATCGTCGAGACCTGCGGCCTCTCTCCCGAGTACCGCGCCATTTTCGTCGATCTGCTGCGGCGCGATCCGCTGCACTCGGCCCTCGTGGACGCGGTCGATCTCGAGCGGCTGTCGGAGAGCTGAGCGGTCGGCGGGCGCTCAGGCCCCGCGCTCGAGCAGGGTGTCGCCCAGCAGCAGGGCGTCGAGGCCGGCCTGTCGCCACGAGCGCAGGGCGTCCTCGGGCCCCTGCACGATCGGCTCTTCGTGCAGGTTGAAGCTCGTGTTCAGCAAGGCGATCTCGCCGGTGAGCGCGTGGTGCTCCGTCAGAATGGCGTGCAGCAGGGGATGATCGTCGGCGGTCACCCGCTGGAGCCGTGCGGTGCCGTCGGCGTGGACCGCGGCCGGGCCGGTCGCCCGCAGCGCGGCGGTGGCGGGCGCGGTGATGGTCATGAACTGGGCGGCGCGGCGGGCGTTCGCCGGCAGGTCGATGGCGGCGGCGAGCTGTTCCTCGGCCACCGCCGGCGCGAAGGGCATGAAGGGCGAGCGCACCAGCGCGGCGTTGAGCCGGTCGACCACCCCCAGCTCGCGGGGGGAGGCGAGGATCGACCGCTGGCCCAGGGCCCGGGGACCGAATTCCGAGCGCCCGGCGCAGATCGCCACGAGCTGCCCGGCGGCGAGGCGCGCGGCGATGGCCCGGGGGCTCGGGTCGGCCCGCCGCTCGGGGCAGCGCGACAGGGCGGCGCGCAGGCCCTCTTCGGGGAGGTCCGGGCCGAGGGCGGCGGTGGACAGCGGCTCGGGGCTGGGCAGTCCGCCGGCCAGCAGGGCCGCCCCCACCGCCAGCCCCCCGTCGCCCATGTGCGGGAAGATCCAGAGCCCGGTCACGCCGGGCCGCTCGCTGATCGCCTGGTTCAGCCGCACATTCGCGAAGACGCCTCCGCAGAGGGCGATCTCACCGAGCCCGGTGCGCTGGATGAGGGCGTCGATGAGGGCGGTGAGGTCGGCCTCCAGGCCGCGCTGCAGCCAGGCGCAGACGTCTTCGCGGCGCGCGTTTTTGAGGGGCGCCAAGGCGCGGCGGAGGCCCGGACCCAGCCCGGGGCGCAGCCGACGGGCCTCGGCCGGCCCTTCGAATGGCCAGGGCACCGGCACGGCGTCGGCGTCGCCGTGGGCAGACAGGCCCGCCACCTTGCCCTCGTGCCGGAAGGGGCGGAAGCCCAGCATGGCGGTGACGGTGGCGTAGAGCAGGCCGTGGGAGTGGGGAAAGGGCCAGGCCAACACCGGCCACAGCGCCGCGCCCCGGCCGCGCCACACCGTGAGGGCTTGGCCGTCGCCCACCCCGTCTGCGACGATGACCAGGCCCTCTTCGGCGCCGAAGGTGCCCCAGCCCGCCGCGGCGTGGCTCTGGTGGTGGTCGTGGAGGCTCAGCGGGGCCTTGAGGCGGGGGATCTGCTGGTGAACGCTATTCTGGAGGCGTGCCTGGATGGTGGGCGACCAGGTCCGGGCGGCCCACCCGTCGCTGCGCAGGCGCGGGAAGGGGCTGCGCAGCTGGGCCGCTTCGGCGAGCCGGCCGCGCCAGTCGGCGGGGTCCCAGAGGTTGGCGTCGTCAAAGCGCCAGCCCGCTTGCACGCCGCGCGCCAGCCGAAGCAGCGGGTTGGGGTTGACCATCCCGGCGAAGGCCACCGCGTCCACCTCCGCGGGGTCAACACCAGCGGTCTGGAGCACGGCCTCGACGCTGCGCTGGGGCCAGCCTGAAGCTCCCTTCTCGCGGCTGAGGCGCTCCTCGGAGACGGCTGCGAGCAGCCGGCCGCCCTGGCAGAGCGCAGCGCCGGCGTCGTGGGTGCCGTCGAAGACCCCCAGCCGGATGGAGGCGTCGGCGCTCGGGGGGCTGCGTCGAACAGGCATGAAGACCCGGGGGCGCTCGGGATAGGTCGCCTCGCGGGGCCTATCCTGCCACCGGGACCCGCCCCGGCGGCGGCGCGACCCCTGGGGCTGTCGGTGATCAGCTTGGTCTTGCCCGTTTGGAACGAAGCGCGGCGCGTGGAGCGCGGCGTCGCTGCGGCGCGGGCGCTCGCGGCCGAGGCGGGCGCGCTGGGGCTCCCGCCCGTCGAGATCATCGTGGTGGACGATGGGTCGAGCGATGACACCGCCGCGCTGGCGGAGCGGGCGCTGGGCAGCGAGGGGCGCCTCCTGCGGCGGCCGCATGAGGGAAAAGGCGCGGCGCTGTTCGCGGGCCTCGCGATCGCGCGCGGAGATCGATGTCTATTCAATGACATCGACTGGAGTGTGAGCCCCTCGGAGGTGCAGCGCCTGCTCCGCTCGCCCGGCGAGCTGGTGATCGCCGTCCGCGAGGGGCAGGGCGCGCGGCGCCTCGGCGAGCCGCCCAGCCGCCACCTCGTGGGCCGGGCCTTCAACCGCCTCGTGCAGTGGAGCGTGCTCGCCGGCTACGAGGACACCCAGTGCGGCTGCAAGCTCATCGACGTCGCAGCCGGGCGCCGCCTGCTGCCCCTGCTCCAGGAGCGGGGCTGGGCCTACGACGTCGAGCTGCTCGTCGCTGCCGAGGAGCGGGGCCTCCGGGTGGTGCAGCACCCGGTCGCCTGGCGCTACGAAGCCGAGACCCGGCTGCGGCCCTGGCAAGATGGCCCGGCCATGGCGCGCGCGGTCTGGGCGATCCGGCGGCGCCAGCGGGCCGGACACTACCGGGCGAGCTGAGGGGCGCTCGCCAGGAGGTTCGGCCGCTCGCGGATGGAAGCCGCCCACAGATCGTTGAGCTGATCTGCGCTGGGCTTGCACTCGACGCCGACAATGAGGGGGTCGAGGATGCCGTCGCTGAGGTCATAGACGAAGCCGTGCAGCATCGGGCGCTTGCCCTTGGCCCAGGCGTGCTGGACCACCG
>CANHON010000504.1 GCA_947462115.1 Deltaproteobacteria bacterium
CCATCGAAGCCACGAGGACCGCGCGGCTCTCGGGGCGGGCCCTCAGAACCCCGCCCACCCCGCTCTTCCCGCGGCGGACCATCGAAGCCACGCCCGCCGCGCGGCTCGCGGGGCGGGCCATCCGAACCCCGCCCACCGCGATCCCCACGCTCTTCCCGCGGCGGACCGCCGCCCCCAGCGGGACGCGGGGCCTTGGGGGCGCCGCCGCCGCGGCTGGGCTTGGCCGGCTCGAGCTGAACCGGCGCGCGGGCCGGGCGCGGCGGGGGCAGGCCCAGCGCGGCGCGACGGGCGCGGCTCTCGCGCTCCAGCTCGTCGATCTCGGCGAGCAGGGAGCTGACGTCGGCCTTGTGCTCCGAGGACTTGAACTTGCCGGTGAGGTGGGTGTCGGGCTCCAGCTCGCCCTTCTCGTAGAGGGCCCACATCTCTTGGCCGTAGCGGGTCTTGTTGAGCTCGGGCGCCCAGCGGCCCAAGAAGCGCGTGAGGTTGTCCACGTCGCGCACCAGCAGCTTGCGCGCGCTGTTGTTGACGGCGGGATCGACCACCTGGGGGAAGTCGATGATCACCGGGCCGTTTTTGCCGATGAGCACGTTGAAGTCCGACAGGTCGCCGTGCACCACGCCGGCGCACAGCATCCGCACCACCTCGCGCAGCAGCCCCTGGAACATCGCCAGGGCCTCGTCGTGGTTGAGCTCGATGTCCACCAAGCGCGGGGCGGGCCCGCCCTCGGCGTCGGCGATGAGCTCCATCACCAGCACCCCTTCGACAAAGTCGAAGGGCTCGGGCACGGTCACGCCGGCCGCGCGCAGCTGGTAGATGCAGTCCACCTCTTTGTTCCGCCAGGCCGACTCCTCTTGCTCTCGGCCGTAGCGGCTGCCCTTCTCCAGGGCCCGCTGCTCGCGCGAGCCGCGCACCTTGCGCCCTTCGGTGTAGTCGGCTCGGTTTTTGAAGCTGCGCTGGGTCGCCTCTTTGTAGACCTTGGCGACACGGGCCTCCCCGCGCGCCATCACGAGATAAACTTGCGCTTCTTTGCCGCTCATCAGCGGCCGGACCACCTCGTCGATCACGCCTTGATCGACCAGCGGCTCGAGGGCCTCTGGCACCCGCATCGGTCTAGTGCTCCTCTCTGGAGGGGGGCGCCCCACGGGCGACGCAGCGCGGCCGCACCCGAAGCAGGCCCGCGGCGCGAGCATAACCGGGGGCCCACCCCGCGGTGCGCCCTGCGTCAAGCTCAAGCAAAGACGCGCACATCACGTCATCTTCGCCAAGCGCCCCGCGAGGGGTGCTGCGGGTGGGCCTAGACGCCCCGGGCCGAGAGCGCCGCATGCAGGGCCTGGATCAGCGGGCCGCTCAGCCGGGCCACCGCGTCTGGCGCGGCCTGCATCGGCGAGAATGGCGTCCAGCGCTCCACGAGCAGGTCGCGGCGCAGCTCCAGGCACAGCAGGCGGCCGGGCCAGCGCTGGGCCGAGGCGCAGGCCGCGGTCGCCGGGTGCAGGCTGTAGGTGCCCCCGCGCACGGCGCTGAGGCCCACCTCGGCGTAGGCCGCGATGAGGGCGGCCGCGAGGCCCGGCGGCGAGAGGTCGCGGCCGTCCGGCGTCTCGGTGATGAGGTCGACCTCGGGCCGCAGGGGCCAGGACTCCACCCGCTCCGGCGCGTAGCAGGCGTGCAGGTTCTCGACGATGTTGGCGTCCACGGCGCTGATCCCGACGGTGCGGGGCGCGTAGGTGTGGGGGGTGAGCACGAGGCCCCCCGCCGCGCAGACCGCGTCCACCGCCGCGCTGGCCGCCGCCGCGTACCGGGCGTGAAGGCCGTGGAGCAGCGCCTGATCGGCGGGATCGGTGACGTAGGGCGCCATGGCCGCGGTGAGCCCGCCGGCCTGCAGATCGCCCGCCGGCGCCTCCACCACCCGGTTGCAGTCGATGAAGGTGCGCGGGATGAGGCAGCGCAGCACCCGCGCGCTGCGGCGGGGGTCGGCCGCCACGAGGCCCCGGGCCACCGCGAGCCCGACCGCATGGGCGCCCACGTCGGTGTTCACGAAGAAGAAGTGCTCGAGCTGCGCGGGGAAGGGCCCCCGGAGCTGGGCCGCCAGCGCCGTGTAGTGCGCGGCCTCATCGGCCCCGTGCGGCACCTCGACGAGCAGCGTGGGCGGACCGCTGGCCGCCGCGCCGATGATGAGCTGCTCCGCGTAGACGCCCGGCTCGCCCGGCCCAGCCTGCTCTACCCACTGCCCCGCCGTCCGCTGCACCATCCGCGCCTCCGTCCCACCGTCGCCTTCGTCGCCTTCGTCCGCCGCTGCCGGCCGCTGTCGCCCGCGGCGGTCCCCCCCTCGCCGGTGGGGGCGCCTGCGGCGCGCGGCCTCGGATAGCGGGCCCGGCGCTCCAAAGCGAGCCCCGCATCCCCGCGCATCCCCGCGCATCCCCCATCATCGCCCCTCGCCCCCAGGAGCCACCATGGCGAAGCCCCCCGCCCGCCGCGCCGAGCCGATCCCCCTCCCCGTCCGCTTGCCCATTCGCCTGGATCAAGCCCTGCAGCGCATGGACGCCGTGGCCACCGGCGGGCACGCCAAGCTGCGGGTGCAAGAGGGCGAGGTGCGGGTCAACGGCGCGGTCGAGACCCGCCGCGGCCGCAAGCTCGCGGCCGGTGACCTCATCGAGGTGGACGACCAGCGCGCCGTCCTCACCGAAGAATAAGCCTCAGCCCGGCGGCAGCCCCAAGGCCAAGAGCAGCTTGCTCCCCGGGCAGGCCGTGCGCGCCAAGGCCCGGTGCGGCACCCAGGTGGGCGGCAGGCCGAGGGTGGTGGCGAGCTCTGGCAACAAGGCCTGCAGCGCGGTGATCAGCGCGGCTGGCGGCGCCTTGGCCTCGTAGTCGCCGAGGCAGCACACGAGCAGCGAGCCAGCGGGGTCGTAGGCAGTGGCGGTGTCCCCGGCGAGCTCCAGGGCCCGGCCGGTCCAGAGCTGCCCGTCGGCGTCCATCAACAGGTGGTAGGCGATGTCGATCCAGCCCTTGTCGGCCTGGTGGTACCGCTGGGCCGAGCGCAGGGCCGCCGGCGCCCCCGCGGAGCCCGCCACCGGCCCGGCGGTGTGGTGCAGGGCGATCTGGCGCAGGGCGTGGGGCCGACCGCCGGCCTTTGGCGCCGCCGCCCCCCAGGCCGAGCGCGGCCGGGTCGCCGAGAGCAGCGCCGATTGGCTCATCTTCGCCGAATGGGAGACGGTCG
>CANHON010000505.1 GCA_947462115.1 Deltaproteobacteria bacterium
GGTGGGCGTGGCGGCGAGCCTCCTCCTCCCCGAGCCGCACCGCCAGCGCTTCGCCCTGGGCCTGAGCGCCGGCATCGAGGGCTGGCGGGCCGAGGCCATCGGCGGCCGCCTCGACGCCTTCTTCTCGGGCGCCGAACGGCTCTGCTTTACGCCGGAGGGCCCGCGGCTCCGGCCGGCGGGCTGACTGCGCAGCCGATCGCGAAGCCAACCGCGCCGCTGTTCAACCGGCGGTGCGCGCGGCGATTCGCCAGAAAAGAGCCTACACCGGGCCCCGGTCCCGCCGTTCTAGGTCCGCTGCGCTGAGCGCCGCCGTGGCCGTCGCCGCGGGGGGCGCGCTTGGCCCCATCGGTGTCTCCATGCAGCCCTACGCCACTTTCGCGCTCAACGCCTTCGTCGCGGTCGCCGCGCTCTGGGATCTCACCGAGCGCAAGATCCCCAACCGGCTCGTGGTCGTCGGCTTGCTGGTCGCCTTCGGCCTCCAGGCCCAAGCGGCTGGCCTCTCCGGCCTCGGCGCGGGCTTGGCGGGCAGCTTGGCGGGCTTCGGCCTGCTGTTTCCGATGTTCGCCCTCCGGCAGATGGGCGGCGGCGACGTGAAGCTGGCCCTGACGGTCGGCGCCTTCCTCGACTGGCGTGGCGCCGTCCACATCGTGCTTTTCGGGACCATCGCCCACGGCGCCATCGCGCTCCTAATGCTCTTTAGGCGCAAGGTCCTGGAGACGATGGGGAGACCCGCGCTGGAGCACAGCGCCGTCCCCCACGCCGTCGGCTTCGCGCTGGCGACCTGGGCCTACGCGGCGGGCTTCGGCCACTTCTTCTGACCGTCTGCTTGTAGACGCGCCCAGAACTCAGGCTCAACCACAGCACGCGCGCCACCGCAGCCCCACAGACGGGGTTGGGGCGGACCCGCGAGCGGGAGATCGTGCCCATGCAGCGCCAGCAAACCGGCGGCCGCCTCAAGGCCGCGCTCTTTTTGGGCGGCGCCTTCTTGGTCGCAGGCCTCACCTCCTACTTGGTCCTGGAGGTGATCAACCGCGCCGAGCAGAAGGTGGAGCTGGCGACGCAGCTCGACAAGGACGCCGTCGTCATCGCCAAAAACGACCTGGTCATCGGTCTGCCCATCACCGAGGACGACGTGATGGTCATCGACATGCTGCCGGGCACCGTACCGCTCGACCGGGTCTTCTCCGACCCGGCGGTGCTGCTCGGCCAGACCCCCCGCGAGCGCATCTACGCCGGCGAGACCATCCGCCTCGAGCGGCTGGCGCGGCGGGACGCGGGCCTCGGCCTCAACGCGATCATCTCGCCCGGAAAGCGCGCGATGACCATCGAGACCGACACCCAGTCCAGCCTCGCGGGCTTCCTCAAGCCGGGCAACTGGGTGGACGTGATCGTCACGATCCGCCCGGATGACAAAGAGGTGGCCGCCAAGTGGGTCACCGAGACGATCCTCCAGGACGTCCGGGTGCTCGGCGTGGGCGACAGCCTCGGGGAGACCGCCGAGGTCGCCGAGGACAAGGGCAAGAAGAAGCAGAAGACGACCCGGACCCGCACCAAGCCCTCGGTGACCCTGGAGCTGACCCCCGAGGAGGCGGAGCGCCTCGCCCTGGCCCGCAGCAAAGGTGAGCTTCACCTTGTGCTTCGGAGCGACATCGACAAGATGCTGACGGAGACCGGCGTGCCGCTGAGCACCGTCGATCTGCTGGGCATCGCCCAGGCCGCCCCGCCGCCGCCGCCCACCGCCGCCGAGCTCCGGGCGGCGCCCGCCCCGAGCCCCCGCCCGGCGCCGGCCGTCGCGGCCGCCCCGCAGAACGTGACCACGGCGGAGGTGATCGAGGGCACCACCACGACCAGCGTCGGCTTCGACAGCGACGGCCAGAAGATCGAAGGATCGGAAGGTGGCCGTCGCCGACGCTGATCTGCCTCAGCCCTTGCCCTCTGCGTCCGAATGAGAAGACGCGCGGCGCCGCCAGCCGCCGCGACGAGGAGAGAACCCGATGGGATTGCGCAACATGAACCGGAACTGGTTGTCCGCACTTTGCTTCATGGCCTTGAGCCCAGCTTGGAGCGCCGTCTCGGCGGCCGAGGCTGCAGAGACGCAGCCAAGCTCCACCGCGGACGAGCGCTGGATCGACGTGCCCGTCGGCCAATCCCACATCTTCCGGGGAGACCGGCCGATCGGGCGGGTGCTCGCGAGCAACCCCGAGGTGGCCAGCCTCAAGCTGCTGGAGCAGGGCCAGGTGCAGATCCTCGGCGTCAACGTCGGCGCCACCGATCTGTGGGTCTGGTACCAAGACGACATGCAGCACCCGATCGCCTACGACATCACCGTCCACCGCGATCTCTCCGATCTGGTGCGGCGGATCGACAGCGTGGTCGATGGCACCCCGCCGCGGGTCTACCCGCTGGACGACCGGATCGCCGTGGAGGGCGCTGTTGACAGCGTCGAGACGCTCGAGCGGGTCACCGAGCTCGCCCGGGTCTACGACGAGGAGTTCGTCAACCTGATGGCCGTGACCGGCGATCACCAGATCCAGCTGCAGGTGGTCTTCGCCGAGGTCAACCGCACGGCGCTGCGCGAGCTCGGCATGAACGGCAGCCTCGCCACCCCAACCATGGGCATCGCCGGCACCGGACCAAACTTTAGCGGGGCCTCCCGCGCCTACAACCCCACCCTCGGCGCGCTCAACGGCGGCATCGTCCCGGCGGCGGCGGCGGGCACCTTCCAGTTCCTCGGCGCCTTTGGTGACCCGACGGGCATCCTCGCCGTGCTCAGCGTGCTGGAGCAGCACAACGTGTCGCGGACCCTCGCCCAGCCCACCCTGACGGCCCTCTCCGGCCAGCAGGCGGAGTTCTTGGCCGGCGGCGAGATCCCGATCCCCGTCGCGCAGTTCGGCAGCCGGATCTCGCTCGAATTCAAAGAGTACGGCGTCAAGCTGCTGTTCGTCCCGACGGTGCTGGGCAACGACGTGGTCGACATGCGGGTCTACGTCGAGGTCAGCGACGTGGACAGCTCCACCGGCATCCGCGTGACCGGCATCGAGGTGCCGGGCTTCGTCAGCCGCAAGACCGAGTCCCACCTCCGCGTCGAGAGCGGCATGACCGTGGCGATGGCGGGCATGCTGAGCGAGACCAGCCGGGCGACCTTCGCGAAGGTCCCGATCCTCGGCGACATCCCGGTGGTCGGCACGCTGTTTCGGTACGTGCAGCAC
>CANHON010000506.1 GCA_947462115.1 Deltaproteobacteria bacterium
CCGTGCCCGGAAGCTTCGGGCCGGGGTCGAGGCGCCGTTGGGGCTCAGGCCGGTGTCGTCGACGGTCGCCGTGTCGCCGGTGTCCGGGCCGTCGGTCGGCGGATCTTTGTCGCCGCAGGCGGGCAAAAGCATCGCCCCAGCGAGGAGGAGCTTGGCGGAGAAGCCGGGGAAGACGCGGCGGAAGCTCGGCCAGCGGCCGGGGCTGTGGACCATGGTGGGGCTCCAGGTGGGCGGGGGCGGCTCAGCGGCCCTCGAAGCGGGGCGGTCGGCGCTCCAGGATCGCCCGCACTCCTTCGTCATGGTCGGCGGTGTTCTGAACCACACCCTGGTAGGTCGCGGCGAGCTCGAGGGCCACGTCGAGGGGGAGGTTCATCGATCGGATCGCCGCCGACTTGGTGAGACGGACGGCCAGCGGGGCGTTCCGGGCGATCAGCAGGGCGCGCTCCACCGCCGCCGCCCGAAGCTCGGCAAAGGGCAAAACGGCGTGCACGAGGCCAATCTTGAGGGCCTCGTCGGCGTCGATCAGCCGGCCGGTGAGCACCAGGTCGAGGGCGTTGGGCAGGCCGACGGTGCGGGCGAGCAGGGCCGCGCCGCCGTCTCCCGGCACGAGGCCGAGGGTGACGAAGGTGCTGCCGAAGCGGGCCCCCGCGGCGGCGAAGCGCAGGTCGCACATGGTGGTCAGATCGAGGCCCGCGCCCACCGCAGGGCCGTTGATCACCGCGATGATCGGCTTGTCGAACCGGGCGAGGCGGCGGGGGATCTCTTGGATGCCCCGGGCGTAGCGGCTGCGCAGCTCCACCGGGCCGCCCGCGAACATGCCGGTGTGCTCCGCCATGGCCTTGAGGTCCCCGCCGGCCGAGAAGGCGGCGCCGGCCCCGGTCAGCAGCACCACCCGGGTCGAGTCGTCGGCCTCGGCCTCGTCGAGCAGGGTGATGAACAAGCGGATCATGGGCTCAGTCCAGGCGTTTCTGGCCTCGGGACGGTTGAGCGTGATCCACCGCAGGGTGGGGTGCGCCGGGTCGGGCGCGCTGAGGATGAGCGGGGCGTGGGCTTCGGTCATGGGGCCTCCGGTTTCAGGGTGCCTCGTTGAGCTGCTGCCACCACTCATGAAAGAGCAGCAAGGTCCATAGCTTGAGGCCGTGGTTGTGCTTGGCGCTGAGGTGCTCGGCCTCCAGCCGGGCCAAGGCGGCGGGCACGAACAGGCCGCTGGCGTCGCCGCGCATGGAGGACAGCGTGGCCTGCATCCAGTCCCGGCCGGGGCCTTGGCGGAGCCAGCCGTCGAGGGGCGAGGGCAGGCCGCGCTTGGGGCGGTCCACCAGCAAGGCGGGCAGGCGGCTGCGCATGGCCTCCCGCAGCGGCCACTTGGTGTCGAAGCCGAGGCCGCGGGGGTGGACCTTGAGATCGCCGGGCAGGGCGCTGGTGACGGCCAGCATCTCTTGCTCCAGCATCGGGAAGCGCACCTCGAGGCCGAAGGACGCGCTCATGCGATCGCTGCGGGCGAGGCTGTCTTCGGGCAGCCAGCCGCGCTGCCAGACGTGCAAGATCTCGTTGATCGGGTCGGCGACCACCTCTTCGTAGAGGGGCTCGAGCACCGTGCGCCGGATGCCGGGGCGCACGAGGCCGGGGTCGCGCAAGATCTCCACCCGCTCGGCGCTGTGGAAGACCCGGCTGCCGCCGATGGTGCGGTCGCGGCCGAAGTGCGCGGCGCTGGCCCCGAGATCGCGCAGCCCCGCCCGATCGAGGCCCCGCCGCACCCAGCTGCGGATCGGGCCCGGCAGCACGCTCAGCGCCTTGGCCCCCCGCTGACGGCTGGCCAAGAAGCCCATGCTTCGGCCGCCGAGCACCTCATCGCCCCCGTCGCCCGACAGCACCACCCGGGCGCTCGCCCGGATCTGCTTGAACAGGAGGTGTTGGAGCACACCGGCGGCGGTCGGCAGCGGCGCGCCCATCACCCGGGTGGCGACCCGGATGTTGTCCACGATCTGCTTGTTGCTCAAGGACACGAGGTGGTGATCGGCGCCGAGCACCTTCGCGACCCGGCTGGCGATGCTCGACTCATCGACGGGGTCGCCCTCCATCGCCACCGTGAAGGTCGGCGGCCGCCGGCCGAGCTGCTGGAGGTGGTAGACGATGGCCGAGCTGTCCAGGCCGCCGGACAGCAGCACCGCCTGGGGCTCCGGCCCGTCGGAGACCGCCGCGCAGGCCCGGGCCAAGGCCTGATCGACGCGCTGTACGGTGTCTTCGGGGCTCGGTCGATCGGGGCCCCCGGCGTACCACCGCGGCTGGTGCCAGCGGCGCGGCTCGGCGCCCCGTCGGTCCACCCGCAGCAAGTGGGCCGGCGGCACGGCGAAAACATCGCGCAGCAGGGTGCGCGGGGCGTGCACATAGCGAAAGCTCAGGTACTCGGCGACGTGGTCCATGGCCGGCTGGCGGCTCACCCACGGCAAGCGCAAAAGGGGCGGCAGCTCGCTGCAGAAGGCGAGCTGGGCGCCGCGCTGCGACCAATAGAGCGGCCGGGCCCCCTCGGCGCTGCGGGCCAGCCAGAGCACCGCTTGGCGCTTGTCCCACAAGGCGGCGGCCCAGCTCCCGCCGATGCGCTGCAGGCCGTCGAGGCCGCGCTCGGACCAGGCCTCGGCCAGCGCCCGCGGGCCGCCGGGGCATCGGCCGTCCATCATCACGACGAGATCACCGTGCTGCAGCGGCTGTTTGGCCTCGTCGGGCCGAGACTGCTGGCGGCGGTGGCAGAGGGCGGCGGGCCCCTCGAAGAACTGACCGCGGTCGTCCGGGCCGCGGTGCGCCACGCCATGGCTGAGCTGCAAGGCGGCGTCTGGGTCGGGCGAGGGCCCTTCGAAGTGGATGATGCCGACGATCCCGCTCAAGCGACCCCCTCCCGGTCGGGCGCACCATAGCACCGTCGGTGTGCGGGGCGGCGCGCGGTTAGGCTCGGCGCATGACCCAGCCCGCTCGCCCGGCCCCTCGCTCCGCTCCTTTGCTCACCCTGGCCGGCGTCGCGGTGGCCCTCGGGCTCGGCTGCAGCGGCGCGCCGCCTTCGGAGTCGCCCTCGGTGTCGCCGCCTTCGGTGTCGCCGCCTTCGGTGCCGCCGCCGGCCGCGGCCCCGCCCGACATCGTGTTGGTCATCGTGGACACCCTGCGGGCCGACCACCTCGGCTTCATGGGCCACAGCCGCCCCACCAGCCCCCACCTC
>CANHON010000507.1 GCA_947462115.1 Deltaproteobacteria bacterium
CCCCGCCCAGACCCTGCTCGCCGAGGCCCAGGCCCAAGCCGCCGAGAACGACCTCGCCGCCGCCGCCGAGACCTTGGAGGCCGCCCTGGACCTCCTCGAAGCCGAGGGTGAAGATGGCATGCTGCGCGTCATTCTCCACAAGGAGCGCGCGCAGATGCTCGCCTGGCTTGAGGAGCCCGAGGCCGCCGGCGCCGCCCTCGCCGCCGCCGAAGCCGAGGCCGCCGCCCTCGGCTTACCGGAGGACGACGCCGCTGTGTTGGGCGCCCAGCTCGACCTGAGCCGTGCCTGGCTCGAGGCCGCTGCTGGCGAAGGGGAGGCCGCCTTGGCCCGCGCCACCGCCGCCACCGTCGCCCTGTGGCAGCTCGGCGATCCCAGCGTGGTGGACGGCGCTCTCGTCCGAGGGCTGCTCGGCAAGCTCGCCCGCGGCGCCGATGTGGCGACGCTTGAGGGCCTCGAGGGCCTGAGCCCCGAGCTGCTGGAGCTGCTCGTGGACCACCTCGGGCACCACCTCGAGCACGTCGCCCCCGGCCTCGGCCTCGCCCTCTGCGTGGAGCTGCACGCGCGGCTGATGGCCTTGGAGCTGCCGGATGGACCGCTGGCCCCGCCGCGGCCCCGCGCCCTCGCCGAAGAGGTCGCCGCCCACATGCACACCCTCGCACCCCTCGCCGAGGCCCCCGAGCTCGCCGTCGAGGCCGCCGCCTGGGTGCACCGGCAGCGCCAGGGCGCCGGCGACGCCTCGGGCGCCATCTTGGCCCTGCACCGCTGGGGCGAGGCCCTGATCCGGGCGGGCCGGGCCGACGACGGCCTCGAGCGCCTGCGCCGCGCCCTGACCGAGGCCGAAGAAGGTCGGGGCCTCGAGCCCGAAGAGGCCCACGGGCTGCGGATCTTGGGGCTGTGGGCCCTGGCCGACGGGCTGCTGCTGCTCGGCCGGCGCGAAGGGGCGGGCCTCGCCTTCCTCACCGCCGAGGCCGCCACCTCCGCGCCGCAGACCGAGGACGAGCAGGCCGGCGCGGTGCTGCTGGAGGCCTGCTTGTTCCAGATCGGGGCGGGCCAAGCCGAGGCCGCCTTGGCCTTGGCCACCGCCGCCCAAGCCCGCCTCGACCCCGAGGGCGCCCCCTTCGCGATCGCGGGCCAGATTATTGAGCAGGACGCCTTTTTCGACCCGCTCACCGGCGAGGTGGACCGCCTCGCCCTGCTCCGCGCCCGCCTCGCGCTGCGCCTGCCGCCGGGCCTGGTGGAGGGCCTCAGCCTCGACGAAGACGGCGCCGTGCAGCTCCACTTCCACCGCAGCCCCACCCAGGGCGAGGCCGGCCGCCTGCGGCTGATCGTCGAGGCCGCGCTGCGGGCGGTGGCGTGAGCGCCGGGGGAGCCGCCCCGCCGGACCGACCCAGCCAGCGCCTGATCGGGCCGGTCGTGGCCTCGTTGACCCTGGGCCTCGCCCCCTTCACGCCCGAGCCGCACCTGCTCGGCAAGCTGCGCTGGGTGGCCGGGGGCGCGGTGGGCATGGGCCCGATGGACTGGGGCGACCTGCTGATGCACGGCGCGCCCTGGATCTGGCTCCTCGTCACGGTCCTGCGGCTGATCTTCGCCCGGCGGACCGCGCCGACCGACGGGGCCGCGCCGCCAAAATAGCGGCCCTGAGGTCATTCCCCAGGTCGGCCGACCGTCGCGCTCAGCCGATGTAGTCGTCGGCGTCTTCGTCGGCGCTGGGGAGGGATGGCGCCTCGCCCTCCGCCGCGCTGTCCGCAGATGGCTCGAATTCATCCGCCTCGGCGGGCTCCGGATCGGCGGCCTCCGCGCCGAGCGGGTCGAGGTGGTCGGGGAAGTCGAGGGGATCCCCCTCCGCGCCGGCGGTCGCGCCGAGCACAGCGACGAAACCATCGACCTGGCCGTCATTCACGCGCTTGATGCCCAAGGTCTCCTTCAACAGGAGCTTGAACTCGACGCGGCTGAACCGGCGGCCCGCCGTCGGCGCCAGCAGGGCCTCGACCGCGTCCTCGAGCGTGCGCTGGCCGTCGAAGATGGTGTTGACCCGGCGCCGCAGGTCCCGCGCCAGCTCGGCGTCGGCGCAGCCGGCGATCAAGCGCTGCGACAAGGTGGACCCGACCGGGCCTTGGCCCCGCCGCCGACGACGACGCTTGGCCGGAGCCTCCGGCGCGGCGGCCTCGGCAGGCGCCACGGGGTCCTTCGGCTCGGCCTTCGCCTTGGCGACCTTGGGCACCGCCGGGGCCTTCGGGGCGGCCACGACCGGAGCCGGCGCGACCAGGACCACCGGGGCCACCGGGGCCACCGGAACAACGGGCTGGACGGCCACCTCGGGCGCCACGGGCACCACGGGTACCTCGGGCGCCACGGTCACCGCCGGCGCGACCGGAGCCGAGACCGTGGGCGCGGGCAGGCCCGGGGCTTGGGCGGCGGCGGTCAGCAGGCTCTGCTCCAGCGCGTCGCCGAGGGCGACGGTGCGCGCATGGGCGGCCTCGACGGCGTCGTTGATGGTGGCGGCGAGCTGGCCGCGCTTGAGCACCTGCAGCGCGCGGCTGGTGGTGCCGCCGGGGCTGGTCACCTCATCGATGAGCTGGGCCACGTGCGTGTGCCGCTGGCCCTCCTCGCGGATCATCTGGGCGGTGCCGATGACGGTGGCGAGCACGCTCTCGTGGGCGAGGCCGCGGGGCTCGCCGATGAAGACCGCCGCCTCGAACATCGCCTTGATGAACTCCGCCACGATGGCCGGGCCGGAGCCCGAGACCGCGGTGGCCCGATCGAGGTGGCCCTCGTCATCGACGTAGTGCTCGATCCCCATGGGACGGAGCAGGGCGCGGGTGCGGGCGGCGTCGAGGCCCGAGGCGCCGCTGGCGGCCGTCCACACGGTCATGCCTTGGCGGATCCGGCAGGGCAAGTTGGGCATGCAGCGCACCACCCGCTGGTGCCCGAGGCCCTCCTGGATGGCCCGGATCCGCGCGCCGGCCACGATCGAGACGACCAGCGTGTCGGCGGGCAGTCGACCCCGCAGCTCCGCCAGCACCTCGGCGAGGGTCTGGGGCTTGACGGCCAGCACCACCACCGGCGAGGCCAGGGCGCAGCTGAGGTTGTCGGGGGTGACGCGGACGCCGAGCGCGCCGAGGGCAGCCTGGCGGGCGCTGCTGCGATCGCTGACGATGAGCTGATCGGGGCGGAGCCCGCCCTCTTGGAGCAGCCCGGACACCA
>CANHON010000508.1 GCA_947462115.1 Deltaproteobacteria bacterium
CTGCCCGATGAGCTCACCGAGGCCCTCGAGGCCGACCCCGAGCTCGCCTAGGCCTTCGCGGCGCTCACCCCCGGCCGGCAGCGCAGCTACGTCATCGTGCTTGGCGCCCTCAAGAAGCCCGAGTCCCGGGTGGCGCGAATCGCCAAGCTGCGCGGGCACATCCTCGCCGGCAAGGGCGCCCAGGATCGGTAGCGGGCCTCGGCGGGGCGCGCCTCACCCGCAGGGCGCCGCGCCCGCGACGGCGCGCAGGGCGGTCCACACCGGGTCGGCGGTCGGTCGGGGCGAGAGGGCGAATACGACGGCGTTTTGGCCCTGCCGGGGGCAGCGGCGCTGCTCGACCTCCACCTGCAGCGTGATCGGGAGGCCCGTGGAGAAGGAGTCGATGGTGTGGACCTCCCCGCGGAGCTGCTCGGGCGCGCCGGTCCCGCCGGGGTGGAGCGCGGCCCGGGGGCCTGCTTCGGCGACCGTCGAGCCCGCCGGCCCCACCGCCGCGTTCAGCCCCGAAAGTAGGCCACCAGCGCGGCCTCGATGGCCTCGGCGCTCAGCGGGGCCGCGCCCGGGGCCGCGTCGATCCACCACACGAAGCTATAGGCCCAGTGGCCGGGCGCGCCGGGCGACCGAAAGCCCGGCATGAACCGAAGGTCTTCGACGCCGCTCAGCGGAAAATCGGGCGCGAAGCCTGGCGGCAGCTCAAAGCGCTCGTGCTGCCAGCCCTCGGGCACGGGCCAAGCCGCCTCGGCGGGCGGGCCCAGGGCCACGGTGGGGGCGCTCAGGCCGGCTTCGGGCAGGGCCGGGGCCTTGGCGCATGCGGCCACGCTGAGCGAGAGGCCGAGGAGGGCGCGACGACCGCGCCTCACAGGGCCGTGCTGGGTCGGCTCTGTTGGTTGGCGGCCCCGAGCGCGTCCAGCAGCCCGATGAGCGCGTCAATCTGGGCCCGCGCCTCCGCATCGACGGCCTCGGGCGCGAGGCGGACCAGCGCGTCGTGGGCCTCGTTGAGCTGCATGCCGAGGGTCCACGGGTGGCCCGGCTGCACCGCCCAGGGCCCGCGGGGGCAGGGGCGCGCCACGCCGGTGGCGGCCTCGACCCGGTCGCTGTGGGCGTCGATGTGCGCCTGGGTCTGGGCGTCGGTGTGCGCGGCGATGGAGCTGATCGCGGCGATCGAAGCCGACATCTGGGCGATGGGGTCGGCCGACTGGCGCAGCGCGGCGCGGCTGGGCACGGCCGCAGCGGGCTGGCCGAACAGCGCCTCGCCGGCGGTGGGCGGCAGGATCTGCACCCCGAGGCCCTCGAGCGCGCCGACCTGCAGCGCGAGCGCCGCGTTGAGGGCGGCGAGCTCCGCGCGGCCCGCGGGCGAGACGTGCGTTAGGGGGATGGATTGGACGGCGTCGCGCAAGACAAAGGGGAGCAGCATCGCGGCGCGGGTGTAGGGGCAGCTGGCGGTGAGGAAGCGCAGCGAGGCGGTGGCCTTGGCGCGCTCCGAGGGCGCCAAAGCGGCGAGCTCCACGGTGACCTCGCGGATCGTCTGCGTCGAGCCCTCGGCTTCGGCCTCGGCTTCGGCCTTGGTGGGCTGCGCCGGACCGGCGGCGCTGCCGGCGGCCCAGGCGACGGGCAGGAGGACGGGCAGCGCGAGCGAGAACAACAGCGGGAGCGTGCGCTTCATGGGGTGGGGCCGGGGCTGCAGGTGAGGGTGTCGGGCGGGCGGGTCCAGGTGGGGTAGGCGCCGAGGGCCGAGGCGGCGCTCGCCCCCAGCGCGAGCGACAGGCCCAGCGCCCAGCGGCGGCCTGGGCTGCGCGGGCGGGGCTCCAGCACGGCGTTCACGCGGCGGGCCAGCGGCGAGGAGCCAGCGCCCAGCGCCGCGCGCGCGCCGCCCGCACCGCTCAGAGAGACGAGCAGGCCGGCATAGTCGCTGGGGCGTGCGCCTTGGGCGAGGGCCGCGTCGTCGGCGGCGTGCTCGGCCTCTTGGGCTAGGGCGCGGCGGGCGAGCCATGCCAGTGGATTGAACCAAAATACCGCGCAGGTCGCCCAAACCGCCATGTGAACGGCCCAGTCGTGGCGACCGATGTGGGCCCGCTCATGGGCGAGGGCGGCCGCGCGCCGCGCCTCGGGCCAGGCCGCCGCGCCGGTGGGCAGCACGATGACGGGCCGGAGCAGTCCGAAGGTGATCGGGCTCTGCAGCGCCGCGCTGTGCATCAGGCCCGGCGTTTGGGGATCGGGCCGGGACTCGCGCCGCAGCCGGTTGAGCCCCAAAACGCCGTTGAGGAGCGGCAGGCCGGCGATGGCCGCGCCGATGAGCCAGAGGGGCGCGACGAGCGGCGCCAGCTCGGGCGCGTCGAGGGCGATGGCCGGGCCGCGCAGGACCGCCGCGAGCACGAGCAGCGGCAAGGTGGCGAAGGTGCCGGCCCAGACCGCGTGCCGCTGGGCCGCCGAGCCGCCCCGCAGCAGCAGCCCGCCAAGGCCGCCGAGCGCGAGCAGGGCGGTGGACTTGAGCCCAACGTCGACAATGACGCCAGCGACGATGGAGACGACGTCGGGGCCGCTCATGCACCCTGCTCCTTGGCACGGGCGATGGCGGCCTCGAGGGCGGCCAGCTCGTCGCTCCCGAGGCCGGGCTCCGAGACCAGCGCCATCGCCGCCCGCGCCGAAGAGCCGCCGAAAAAGGTCTCTACCAGGCGCTTCAGCGCCGAAGCAGAGGCGTCACCGGCCGCCACCGTGGGCGCATAGACGTAGCGCCGACCGGCCTGCCGGTGGCTCAGGTGCCCCTTCTCAACCAGCGTGCCCATCAGCGCGCGCACCGCCGAGTAGCTGGGCGCGTCCGCGAGGCGCTCATGCACGTCGGAGACGGCGACCTCACCGAGCTGGTAGGCGAGGTCCATGATCTGTCGTTCGCGTCGGGAGAGTGGATCGGTCATGCAGCTTTTCTACCACATGCTGGAAAAGTCGCATGTCAAAAGTGGTCGGCTTTTTTCGGCGGTCCGCTGAGCTGCTTCCCCGTCACACCATGAAACATCCTTGTTTGAACGATTTACCGCACCCTATGGGCGCCCATTCGGCCCCCTGCGGGGTTCGCGGCCCGGTGCGCGCGGGCCAAGGTCCCGCGCGGGGCCGCTCCGCGGTGCTGCGCCCCGCCCCGCTGCGCGGGCCCTCCGGTCGCCGGGCGCGGCTGGGAGCGGGGGCTGGGTCGAGCTGCCGGTCGAAG
>CANHON010000509.1 GCA_947462115.1 Deltaproteobacteria bacterium
AGGCCGTAGACGCCCACAACAGCGTGGTGGCGCACCAAGCCGAGGATGCGCGCCTCGTCGCGCAGGCGGCGCAGGGCCTCCTCTTCGTAGTCTACGCCGGCCTTGACGAACTTGAGCGCCCGCTGCTGGCGGAAGTCGCCGTCTTGGATGACCTCGGCCCGGTAGACGGTGGCGAAGCCGCCCTTGCCCAGCACCTCGAGCACCCGGTAGCGGTTGCGGTTGGGCGACATGGGCTCACCAGCGCCCGTGCAGGCCGAGGCTGGCCCCGGTGCTGTCTACGGCGAACAGCACCCCCGAGGTGGCGAGCAGCGCGCCGCCTAGGCCGAGCGCCGTAAAGCCCACGATCTTGGTGGGGCGCACGAAGGTCTGGTCGAACTCGGCGGTGGAGGTGCTGATGTTGCTGCAGGTGTAGGCGCCGTCGGAGGTCTCGCAGCCGCCGCGCTGGATGATGCTCGCGTAGTAGATGCCCGAGCCCCCCGCCACGGCCAACAAGCCGAGGCCCACCCCGCCCGTCGCCCAGGCGGCCTTGCGGTCTTTGACCTGCAGCACGGGATAGTCGAACAGGGCTTGATCCATGCGCAGGTACTCGGTGCGGCGCACCACGCCCTCGGCGTCGATGTGCTGGGCGAGGGTGGGGCGGTCGACCGGGCGCTCGACCCCCTTCGACCCGTCGAACCACAGGGCGCCGGCCTTGGGGTCGATGGGCGGCGGGGCGGCGCGGGGCGTGGGGTCGGCCGGCATGCCGAAGTAGATGAGGTTGAAGGGCTCGGCGGGGTCGGCCGGCTGGATGCTGTCGGGGAAGCGGAAGGTGGGCTCAAGCGCCCGGGCCGCCGCGAAGGCGCGCCGGGCCGCGTCGTCGTCGCCGTTGACCATGCGGTGCAGGCCCTTGATGCGGTGCGCGCGGGCGGCGAGTCCGGGCCGCATGGGCTCGTCGAGGCAGGACCAAGCCTGGGCGGCCTCGGACACCGCGAGCCCAAAGGGCGCAGGGTCATCGCTCATCTCGACGTAAGCGGTCTCTGCGGCGTCAATCAGGCGGTGCACCTCGGCCACCGAGCGGCCGGCGGGGCAGCCCTCGGCGGGGCCCTCAGCGTGGGCGACCGGGGAGACGGCGAAGGCGAAGGCGCCGAGGAGCGCGCAGCGCGCCCACAGGGCGCGGGGCGAGAGGGGACGTCCGCGGATCACAGGGGCTCCTGGGGCTCGGGTGGGGCGGGCGCCGGGTGAGGGGGCGACGGCCGTCGGTTGGCCATGTAGCCGCTCCAGGCCGCCCGGGCCTGCGCTGACCTCGGCTGCCCGGCGATCAAGGCGCGGTGCGGAAGACGCGGAAGCCGACCCGCCTCACCAGCTGGTGTCGCCGACGACGAAGGCGTAGGAGATGCCTCCGCCGCTTGACAATGATGAGCCCGACGCTAGGCTGGTCGAGCCGGCGGCGCCGTAGTAGAGCTGCGTGTTGCCCGCCGAGAAGCCTGCATTGGCCCGGTAGCCAGGGAACACGAGGTCGGGTGAGCCATCGCGGTCAAGGTCACCGACCAACACGTCGGTTGGGGAGAATGTGGCGACCGCGCTCGTGGACGTGTACCCGGCAGCGCTGCCCCAGTAGACCACGCTGTCGGTGTTGTAGGGGCTCGATGACCAGTTTGTGTGTCGGGCGAGGATCATCTCAGCGTAGCCGTTCCCGTCGAGGTCGGCGAGCGCGACGCTGGTGATCCCATCTTGGAGCAGCGCGTTTCGGGACGCGGTGCTCGGCCCGGCTGGTGTGCCCCAATACAGGTAGGAGCGGGCACCGGCGTAGGTGCCTCGGTTCATGAAGGAGCCGAACAGCACATCGAGCTCGCCGTCGTTGTTGACATCGGCGACGGCAGCCTCGTAGGCTCCGTCGGTGGGCAGCGCGATGCGCGCTGAGCTGGAGTAGCCGCCGGCGGTCCCGAGGTAGATGTAGCTGTCGGTGAAGTAGCTCGTATTGGTGTAGTAGTTGGTGAACAAGATGTCGGGCCGACCATCATGGTTGAAGTCCGCGATGTCGATGTCCTGACAGCCATAGGTGGTCAGCAGGTTGCGGTCGGCGGTGCTGTAGGATCCACCTCGCTGGTAGTAGACCATGCTGTTGAGGTAGTGGTCGGAGCCGCTGCGGTAGTTGCAGAACACGAGGTCTTTAGCGCCGTCACCATCCAGGTCGTGCACAGCGACCTTGATCGGCGCGGTGGTCGGGATGTCGGTTCGGTCGCCGCTGGAATAGCCGCCCGCGCTGCCCCAGTACACGGTGCTGGTGGGGGCGGGCGTGTCGCCGTCGTCGATCACGCGGTTGGCCACCACGATGTCGGGGTAGCCGTCGTTGTCTAGGTCATCGACCTTGAGGTCGTAGACGCCTGCTGCTGGGAGGCGCGCGATGGGCGTGGCGGCGGGGCCCCCCGCCGAGCCAGGGTGGACGTCGACGGTCTTGTAGTACGACGAGCTGTCTGCGAAGTTGCCGAGCACCAGCTCTTTGTACCCGTCGCCGTCCAGATCGGCCGCTGCGCCGGAGTAGACGGCGTTGCCGGGCACTTCGAGCCGGCTTGCTTCGGCGAACGCGCTGTCGCCGAAGTACACCTTGGTCACCGTGCTGTAGTCGCCGTCGTAGCCGCCCAGCAGCACCAAGTCGGGCAGACCGTCGCAGTCCAGGTCTTCACAGCCGTCGAGTCCGTCGCAGTCTTGATCGACGCCGTCGCCGATGTGCTCCCAGGCCGCGCTTCCGGGGAAGGCGGTGGCCTCGGTGGGCGCGCAGTCGGTGTTGTCGGCGACGTGTCCCGCGGGCGCTGCGCATGCGGTGACCGAAGCCGTGGGATCGCCGTAGCTGTCGGCGTCCACGTCGGCGTACCAGAGCGTGGCGCCGTCGGCGGTGCCAGGGTCGTTGACCGCATCACAATCGTTGTCGATGCCGTCGCAGATCTCCGCGGCCTCGGGGTTGACGTCTGGGTCGCTGTCGTCGCAGTCGGTGCTGTCGGCCACGTGGCCTTCGGGCGCCTCGACGGCGTCGACGCGGGCGGCCGGGTCGCCGAAGTCGTCGCCGTCGGTGTCGGCGTACCAAGCCGAGGTGGGCGTGCCGCCGTCGCCGCCGTCTGCGGTTCCGTCTGCGGTTCCGTCTGCGGTTCCGTCCGCCGCGCCATCTGCGGCCCCGTCCGCCGCGCCGTCTGCCGCGCCGTCTGC
>CANHON010000510.1 GCA_947462115.1 Deltaproteobacteria bacterium
ACGCGTTCACGCTCACTGGCGTCGGCGGCATGGACCCCTACAGCGTCATGCTCGACCTCGCCGGCCTCGCCCCGCTCGCCGGTACCAGCACCCCCGACCAGCTCAACTTCAACAGCGAAGCCCAGCAGCGCATCTTCATCCACGTCTCTGACGTCGGCCGGGAGACCTTGCTCACCGGCGTCACCCAGGGCCAAGCGGCGACGATGCTGGCCGATGCCGGCTACACCGTCCACACCATCAGCCCCTCTGCCAACGACGGCACCTACGTCAACCTGACCGGGATCACCGGCGGCACGATGAACAACATGACGGGCTTCGGCCTCCAAGTCGACATCGCGGTCGACAACATCGTGGCCTCGATCCTCGCCAACTACGACGACGCGCAGACCATCTCCGTGCAAGCCGGGGTCAACGGCACGTCCAACGACGTCATCGAGCTCGCCTTCCCGGTCAACGCCCAGGCCAACGCGCTCGGCATCGACATCAGCTCGGTCGACACCGCCGCCAACGCCCGCGACGCCCTGGACCTGCTCGACGCGGCCCTCGACACGGTCAACGGCCACCAAGCGCGGCTCGGCGCCAGCATGAACCGCCTCGACGCCACGCTCACCCACCAGACCGACGCGATCGAGGCCACGTCCGCCTCCGAGAGCAACGTCATGGACGCTGACTACGCGCTGGAGGTCTCCGAGCTCACCAAGGAGCAGCTCTTGGCGCAGTCTTTGGTGGCGGCCATGGCCCAGGCCAACAACATGGACCGCGGCACCATCCAAACCCTGCTCGGCTGAGGGCCCGGCCACCCGCGGCGACCGAGCCCCGCCCGCAGCCCCGAGGGGACAGCCGGCGAGGCCCGACGGCGCCCGCTTAGACGGGGGTGCCGTCCGCCGACAGCACCTCGGCCTCGACCGCCGACGCGCCGCTGGCCGCGCCCGCCGCGAGGCCCCGGGCGGCCGTCTCCATCAGCCCCTGGAGGCGATGCGCGAAGCCCTCCGGGTCTTCCAGGCGGCCCTCGGCGATGGCAGCGTGGTCCAGCAGCAAACGGGCGAAGGGCTCCAGCCCGGTCTGCCCGTCGGCGTTGAGGCGCGCGAGGGTCTTGACCATCGGGTGCTCGGGGTTGACCTCCAGCACGCGCTTGCTGCCCGAGACCTGCTGGTTGGCGGCCCGCAGGATGCGCTCCATGTTGCTGCCGAGCCCGCCGGCCTGATCGACCAGCACCGAGGGCGAGTCGGTCAGGCGGCCGCTGAGGCGCACCTCGGCCACGTCGCCCTTGAGCAAGCCGGCCATCCACGTGACCAGCGGCGTGGCCTGCTCTTTGGCGGCCTTGGTCTCGGCGTCGTCCACCTCGTCGGCCGTGGCCGGGAGGTCGCCCGTGGCCACACTTTTGAGGGCGGTGCCGTCGAAGTCGGAGAGGGCCATGACCACCCACTCGTCCACCGGGTCGCTCATCAACAGCACTTCCCAGCTGCGCTTCTTGAAGCCCTCGAGCACGGCCGCCCGCCCGATGCGCTCCTTGTCCACGTTGGTGTAGTACCAGATCGCGTCTTGGCCGTCCTTGAGGGACTCCTTGACGTCCTTGAGGGAGCGCAGCGCGCCGTCGCTCGTGGTGGTCGGGTAGCGCAGCAGCTCGACGAGCTGCTCCTTGACGCCCTCTTGATCCTCTTGGATGCCCTCCTTGAGGATGTGCCCGTACTCCTCCCAGAGGTGGTTGTAGGCCTCGGCGTCGGCGCCGGCCAGCTCGGACATCTTGCGGAGGACCTTCTTGGTGAGCTGCTTGCGGATGGCGCGCACCGCGCCGGTCTGCTGCAGGATCTCCCGGCTCATGTTGAGCTCGACGTCGGTGCTATCGACCACGCCGGTCACGAAGCGCAGGTTCCGGGGCACGAGCTCGCCGGCGTTCTCCAGCACCTTCACGCGCTTCTGGTACAGCTTGACGCCGACCTTGTAGTCGAGGCGATCCAGCTCCCACGGGCGCTTGCGGGGGATGAACAGCACCGCCGCGTACTCGACCGAGCCCTCGCCGCGCACATGCACCCAGGTGAGCGGGTCCTGCCAGTCGCCGCTGAGGTGCTTGTAGAGGGCGATGTACTCGTCGTCGGTGACCTCGGAGGGGCTGCGGGTCCAGAGCGCCGACTCCTGGTTGGCGCGGTCGCCGCCGATCAGCACCGGCCACGAGACGTAGTCGCTGTGCTTGGCGACGATGGCGCGCAGCCGATCGGTGTCACAGAACTCCATCGCCTCATCGCGCATGTGCAAAATAACGTCGGTGCCGCGCTCTTGGCGGGTGCCGGCGGTCAGCTCGTAGGCCTCCCCACCGTCGCTCGTCCAGTGGATGGCCGCCTCGTTGGGATCGGCGGAGAGGCTGTGGACCTCGACCTTCTCGGCGACCATGAAGGCCGAGTAGAAGCCGACGCCGAACTGCCCGATCAAGCCCTCGGCGCTCTCGCCGCGGTCCTTGAGCATGGTGGCGAAGGCCTTGGTGCCCGAGCGGGCGATGGTGCCGAGGTGCTCGACCGCCTGGGCGTGGCTGAGCCCGGCGCCGTCGTCGGAGATGGTGACGGTGCGGGCGTCCTTGTCGACGGTCACGCGCACGCCGGGCTCGCCAGCGGCCGGCCGCAGCTCGCCGCGGGACAGGCCCTCAAACCGGGCCCGGTCGAGGGCGTCGCTGGCGTTGCTGACCAGCTCCCGCAAGAAGATCTCGCGGTCGGAGTAGAGGCTGTGGGTGACGAGGTGCAGAATCTGGCGAACGTCCGCCTCGAAACGATGGCTCTCCATGGGGGCTCCAGCGGCCACGTGGGCCAAAACAAGGGGGCTCGGGGGATCCGCGGGCCGGGTGGGCCGCGATGGCGCGCCGACGGGGCGCGCTGACCCGAGCAGGGGCGCGTCGGGGCAGCCCTAGGGACGGCCCTGGCCCACGTCAAGGGGCGCCGCCGCGGCTCCCCCCCTGGCGTGTGATCGGCCGACGCCCTTGCTATGAACGGCAGCCTGGAGGCACCATGCGCGCTGCAGCACTGCTTTTGCTCGGGGGGCACGCCGCCCGAGCGGCTTTCCCCCTCGACCTCTACCCAAGCTGCGGCGAGGCTGCGGGCGTCTGTCCCGATGATCTCGGCCAGACCTGGAACCTCATCTCCACCTGGCCCGAGGCCTGGTCGATGGTGCGGGCCGAGGAGCGCGCGCTGGG
>CANHON010000511.1 GCA_947462115.1 Deltaproteobacteria bacterium
AGCCGCGCCTCGCCTTCGGCGCCCGCCAGCCGCGGCGACCAGCTGTGGCCGGCGTAGCGGGGCCCGAGGCTCCCCCCGCGCAAGGCCGGCCCGGCGGCCCGTACTTCGCCGCGCAGGCGGCCGGCGCTGCCGGGGATGGGCAGGTCGAGCGTGGCGCGCAGGCTGAAGCCCCCGCTCGCGCCCTCGCCCGCGCCCTCACCCTCGCCTCCGCCCTCACCCTCGGGCCTGGCCAGCGGCCGGATGCACAGGGTTGCGCCGCCGACGGAGAAGTCACCGAGCAGATCGGTGGAGGCCGCCGCCGCGGGCGCCTCTTGCAGCAGGTAGCAGGTGCAGCGGCCGCCCTCGTAGAGCGCGAAGGAGATGGCCGGCCGATCCCGCGGCAGGCTGGGCTGGCCCCGGCGGGCGTCCCGGGCGAGGCCCGGCAAGAAGGGCAGGCCCCAGGCCCAGATGAGGACGAGCCCGTCGCCCTTGTCATCGACGAGGTCGAGGTACCACCAGGCGAAGCCGCCGGGGCGCTCCAGGGCGGCGGGATCGGCCGGGGTCTGTGCGTCCACCCGTTGCAGCAAGCGAGGCTCCGTCGAGGCGAGGGGCCCGGCGCTTGCGCGGAGGGGCCGGGGGTTCTATAGCGTGGACATGACTGTACAGCCCAACCGCGGCCTGCCGAAGCGAACCGGAGCCACAGCAATTTCTTGCGCGGACCCTAAAGGCTGTGTATACAGTCTGCAACACCTATGAACACCATTTGCACACAGTCACCGCCGCCCCGCTCCGCGCTGATCCTCGGCGCGGGCCCGGCGGGCTTAGCCTTGGCGGCCGCGTGCGCCCATGAGGGCTTGGCCGTGACGGTGCTGGCCCCCGCGCCGATGGCCCCCTGGCACCCCAGCTTCGGCGCCTGGGAGGACGAGCTGCACGGCCTGTTCTCTGCGGAGGAGCTGGGCCAGGTCATCGCCCACCGCTGGGCCGCCGCCTGCGTCGCCACCCCGGCGCAGCCCCGCCGCCGCCTGGAGCGCCCCTATGTGCGGCTGTCCACGGGCGGGCTGCAGGCTGCGCTCTGGGCCCGCTGTGAGGCGGCCGGCGTCCAGGTCATCGCCGGCGAGGGCGTTCAGGTGCAGCCCATCCCCGGCGGGCAGCGCGTGCTCGACGCCGCGGGCCAGGCCCACGCCGCGGCCGTGATCGTCGACGCCACCGGCGCAGGCGCGCTGCTGCGGCGGCGCTCAGGCGGCCCCGGGGCGGTGCAGTCGGCCTACGGGCTGCAGCTGGAGCTCGACGGCCACCCCTGGCCCCTCGACGAGGCCCTGCTCATGGACTGGCGCGCCCCGCTCGCCGATGCCGAGGGCCCGCCGACCTTCCTCTACGCCATGCCGGTCTCGGCCACCGAGGTCTTCGTCGAGGAGACCTCGTTGATCGCTCCGGTGGCCCTGCCCTTCGCGCTGCTGCGCGCCCGCTTGCTGGCCCGCCTCTCCGGCCTCGGCCTGCCGGCCGACCGGGTGATCAGCGAGGAGCGCTGCGCCTTTCGCATGGGCGGTCCGCTGCCTGTGCGCGATCAGGCATTGCTCGGCTTCGGCGCCGCCGCCGGCATGGTTCACCCCGCGACGGGCTACCAGCTCAGCCGGTCCCTTCGCGAGGCCGGCCCGATGGCGGCGGCGATCCGCGCGGGGCTGGACGCGGGCGGCCCGGTCGAGGCGGCGCGTCGGGGCTGGGACCACCTGTGGCGCCCGGCGCTGCGGGCCCAGTGGGCGGCCTATGGGCTCGGCGCCGAGGCCCTGCAGCGGCTCGGTCAGAGCGAGCTTCAGGGCTTCTTTGACGCCTTTTTCGCGCTCCCCGAGCCCGATTGGCGTGCCTTTATGAGCGGCACCCTCAGCCGCCCAGCCCTGGCCTCCACCCTGCTTCGCTTCTTCGCCCTCGCCCCCTCTGCTACGCGCCGCGCCCTGATGCGCGCCGGGCAGGGCGTCGAGGGGCTGCTTTTCCTCCCGCGCCTCGCTGGCGCCTGACCCCGGAGCGACCATGACCGCCCACGCACTCCCCAAGGGCCCGTCTATGCCCGCACGTCTCGGCTGGGATGAAGGACTGTCCGCCGCCGAAGACCTCATGCGGGCCCTCGGCTCCGGCGGTCGGCTCGATCGGGCCGGCGTCATGGTGCAGGAGCACCTCGCCACCGGCGGCAAGCGCGTGCGGGCCCGCCTCGCCCTGGCCGCCGCCGACGCGCTCGGCATGAGCCGCGCCCGCGCGGTGCCCTGGGCCGCGGCCGTCGAGCTGCTGCACAACGCCACCTTGATCCACGACGACATCCAGGACGGCGACACGACCCGCCGCGGCCAGCCCACCACCTGGGTGCGCCACGGCGTGGGTCAGGCGATCAACGCCGGCGACCTGCTGCTGATGTTGCCGTTCATGGCGGTGGCCGGGGCCGAGGCCAGCGCCGAGGTCAAAGCCGAGCTCAGCCGCCTGCTGGCCGAGGCCGCCATCTGCTGCGTGCGGGGCCAGGTCGAGGACCTCGACCTGCTGCCCGGCGCCCACCTCGGCCGGGCCAGCTGGACCCGCGCCGCCCGTGGCAAGACCGGCGGGCTGTTCTCGCTGCCGGTCGAGGGCGTGGCGCTGTGCGCCGGCCACGACCGGGCCGCCGCCGCCGCCCTCGCGGCCCCCTTCGAGGAGCTCGGCGTCCTGTTCCAGCTCCAAGACGACGTGCTCGACCTCTACGGCGACAAGGGCCGCGAGCGCGTGGGCTCGGATCTGCGCGAGGGCAAGGTGAGCAGCCTCGTGGTGGCCCACCTCGAGCGCCGCCCCGAGCACCGCGACTGGCTGCTCGGCGTGCTCCGGGCCGATCGGGCCGAGACCTCCGACGTCGATGTGCGCCTCGCGCGCGAGCGCTTCAAGCAGAGCGGCGCCCTTGACGCTGTTCTCAACGAGATCCGTGAGATCGACGCCGCGGTGCGTCAGGACCCGCGGCTGCCCGAGGCGCTCCGCCCGGTGGCCGAAGAGCTGCTCGATCTCGTGCTTTTGCCCATTCATCACCTTCTGTAGGCGAACCCGATGTCCTCCACCTCCTCAGACTCCCCCGTCGTCGTCATCGGCGCTGGCTTTGGCGGCCTCGCCGCGGCCGTCCGCCTGCGGGCGATGGGCCACAAGGTCCTGGTGCTCGAGGCCGGCGCGCAGCC
>CANHON010000512.1 GCA_947462115.1 Deltaproteobacteria bacterium
ACCATCGCCGGCGCGGCGGTGACCATCCCCGCCGGCGCGCTCAGCACCTCGGTCGAGGTCAAGCTCGAGTCCTAGGCCTCGGTGGCCGAGCTGGGCGTGGCCGCCGGGCCCAGCTTCGTGGGCGACAGCGCCGAGGAGGCCGTGCTCGTGCTCGAGCCCCATGGCCTGCGCTTCGCCGAGCCGGTCACCGTGACGATGACCCTCGCCCCGGCCCTCGCCGCCGACCCCGACAACATCGTGCTGCTGCGCCTGGACGACGAGGCCGACACCACCTGGGAGCCCGTCGGCCCCTTCACCATCGCGGGCGACCAGCTCAGCTTCGAGACCTCGACCTTCAGCGTCATCCTGGCCGCTCAGATCGCGGCGGGCGCCTGCCCCTGCTGGACCGGCGCCGACCTCGCGGCCTTCATCGCGGCCGTCAACGCCAACGGCGACACCCCCACCGCCGGCCGCGGCTACGGCGGCTGGATGATGGCCTCTGACCCGCCCTCTCGGGCGCCCGCGCACATGCTGGCCATGGCGGGCTGGGGCGGCTGGTGCAAGTGGCAGGGCCCGGTGGCCCGCTGGAGTGAGTACTACCCCTCGGTGCCGGCGCCGAGCGGGGCCACGGGCACCACCGCCACGCAGGTGCGCCTGCCGCTCGCGGCCTTGCCGGCCTGCAACGCGCTGGGCGCGCGGGCCCTGGCCGTCAGCCGCGCCACCAACCTCGGCGTGGCGGCGAGCGGGCTCGGGGCCGGCGAGGCGGTGACCATCAACATCGGCGCCGAGGCCATCGTGCTGCGCGCCAACGACGCGCTCAGCTGGTTCTCGACCGCCTACGCGCCCGCCGAGCCCTGGTCGTTGACAGTGCTCAGCCCGCCGGCCAACAAGACCTGCACGCTCTCGGCCCCCACTGGCGTCTTTCGCGACCAAAACGAGCTGGTCACCGTCACTTGCGTCGAGAGAACGAGCTGCGACTCGACCTGCGACAGCCTCGAGGGCGACTGGGACGCGCTCATCGTCGAGACAGATAGCGGCGTCGTCAACGACTACCCGGCCGGGACCCAGCCGCTCGTGCCGACGACCGCGTACCCCGCCGGCTGGGCGGCCCCGGTCGCCGGCCAGCTGTACGAGGCTGGTGGCTGGGTGTTCTTCATCCAGCTCGCCCCCGACGGCACCATCGACGCGTTCATGACCGACATGGACGCCTCGGGTGACCCCATCTCCTTCGACGAGTCCTACACCTGCGACGCGGCGACGGGTGCGCAGGAGCTCCGCTTCAGCTTCACGACCACCGACGCCGTGCCAGACTGGCGCATCGACGTGATCTTGACGTCGCTCTGAGCCTGCAGTCGGTCCGAGGCCACGGGCCGCGGCCCGGCGCGGGCCCGGGGTCGTGTGGGCGAGGAAGGGGCTTGGCCGCGGGCTCGTTCTCAGAGCGGGGGCGGGCCTGCCGACCAGGGCTCGGCTCGTTCTCGGAAGGGCGGCGGGCCTGCCTAGCAGGGCTCGGCTCGTTCTCAGAAGGACGGCGGGCCTGAAGCCAGGGCCCGGCTCGTTCCCAGAGCGGCGGCGGGGCTGGCAAGCAGGGCTCGGCTCGTTCTCGGAAGGACGGCGGGCCTGAAACCAGGGCCCGGCTCGTTCTCGGAAGGACGGCGGGCCTAGCAAGCAGGGCCCAGCTCGTTCCCAGAGCGGCGGCGGGCCTGGCAAGCAGGGCCCGGCTCGTTCCCAGAGCGACGGCGGGGCTGGCGAGCAGGGCCGAGGTGCTTTTCGGGGCGGGGCAGGCGAGGGTGGCTCACGATGAAGGGCGCGGCGATGACTGGCGGGACGGTCGGGTTGACGTTGGGGTGGGCGCGCTGCTTCGCCTCGCGCGCGCCAGGCCGACCGGCGTGCGCGGCGCAGCCGCGGTCGCGCAGCGACCGAGCCCCGGCAGGGGCGAGCCGGGCCGGGGGGCCGCCCGGAGCGCAGCGAAGGGGGCGCCCGAAGGCGCCGCCGCGAGGGGGAGGCGGTGGGGCGCCCGAAGGCGCCGCCGCGAGGGATGCGGATGGGGCGCCCAGCGCTACCCGAGGCCTGAAGATGGCGTGCTGCTCGCCATGATCGACGGGGTGGCGCTTAGGGGTTCATGCAGCAGCGGTACGTGCCGTAGGAGCTGACGAGGGTCCTCCCAAGGTTGCAGGCGACGTCGTTGACCCAGAGGTACTGCCCGGCGATGCCGACGTTGGCGGTCATCTCCTGGTCGTCGGGGGCGTCTGCGGTGAGGCTGAGGGCGCAGGACACGTAGAGCTCGTCGACCCGGCAGAGGCGTCGGCCCACCGCATCGCAGGCGCGCATCGCGCTCACCATGGTGTCGGTGCCGCGCTCGTTGAGCTCGACGCAGCTGTCGCCGACCGCCACCATGTCAGCCGGGCAGGCGCGCAGCCGGTCGAGGCTGGTGCAGACCCAGCCGCCGCCGCTGGTGGCCACCGCGAGCTCATCGGCGGCGCAGCCGAGCGCGCCCAAGGTGTCGTCGTCGCCGTCGGCCAAGTCGGCGGGCACGTCGTCGAGCTGTGACCAGCCGAGCCGGTCATCGACGGTGCGCAGCGCCTCGCCGCCCATGGTGCTGCCGCTGGAGAGATCGACGGGGCCGACGTCTAGGGCGGCGGCGAGCTCGTCGGGGCCGCAGGTGCAGGTGTCGGGCTCAGCGACCGGGGGCCCATCGACGCCGTCGCAGTCTTGATCCACGCCGTCGGCGGTGGGGTCGGCGGCGCTGGGGTTGACGTCGGGCGCGGCGTCGTCGCAGTCGGCCCCCCCGCTGGCCCGCGAGGCGGCGCCGTCGCCGTCTCGGTCGGTGCCGTCGAGGCCGTCGCAGTTCTGATCGACGCCGTCGCCGACACGGTCAGCGGCGCTCGGGTTGATGGCGGGGTTGCGGTCGTCGCAGTCGGCGCCCCCGGCGTCTCGGCGCGAGGAGCCGTCGCGGTCGGCGTCGACCGGCGGGCCGCAGCTGTCGAGCAGGCCGTCGCCGTCGCCGTCGATGAGGCCGACGCCGGGGTCGAGGTCGTCGCAGTCGCCCGCGCAGGCCCCGTGCCCGTCGCCGTCTTGGTCGCGGCTGAGCACGCGGGGGTCGGCGTCGTCGCAGTCGGCGCCGCCGCTCTCGACCGAGGCCTCGCCGTCGCCGTCGGCGTCGAC
>CANHON010000513.1 GCA_947462115.1 Deltaproteobacteria bacterium
CAGGGGCAGCTTGGCGGCGGCGCTCAGGGCGGCGGTGGACTGGGTCCAGGCGGCGGCATCGGTGGGATTGCCGCCAGGCACGGTGATCTTGGCCTTCCCTATCTGGGCGACGAGGTCGAGGCCGTACCACTGGCGCCCGTCGGCGTGGGGGTCGGTGTGGACCACGAGGCGGGGCGCGGCCTTGGCGCCGAGCAGGCCCTCGAGCAGCGTGAGGCCGAGGCCGGAGATGGCGCCGACCGCCCGCTGTTGGGTCGCTGCGTTGGCGTTCGCAAAGTTGTAGACGAACGCATAGCTCTGGAAGGCGTGCACACGGCTGCCGGCCACGAAGCCCGGCGCCAAGGAGCGCTTGACCTCGTCGAGCCGGCCCTTCACGCCCTTGGGCGCGGCGCGGGCCGACCCAGCGAGAAGACCGCCAGGCACAGCGATCAGCGCGGCGAGGCCGAGCAGGTGGGCGCGTCGGGACTGGCGGATGGGGGGCTGCATGGGCGCTCCTGGTCGGCCTGCGGGCGAGGCGGCTGGGGCGCCACCGAGCCGTCACCCGGCCGCCCCAGCCCCACCTATCGACCCACGATACGATCGGCCCGTTCGGCCTGAACTGTCCCCGGAGGACCCGATGACCAGCGCCCCTGCCGCCCCGACCGCGGCCCCCACGCTCGACGCCGCGGCCGTCGCCGCCTTCCACCAGCAGGGCTGGGTGGCGCTGCGCGGCGCCCTCCCGCCGGCGCTGCTCGCCGAGCTTGACGGGTGGGTCGATCAAGTCGAAGACTGGGCCTTGGTGGGCGGCCCCGGCCTGCACCACTTTGAGGGCACCGATCGGGGCCCCCGCCTCGCCCGCAGCGAGGAGCTCATCGAGGCGCACCCCGGCCTGCGCGGCCTGCTGTGCGCGGGCGCCATCCCCGAGGCGGTCGGCGCGCTGCTCGGCGAGCCGGCCGTGCTCTACAAAGAGAAGATCAACCACAAGCAGCCCGGCGGCGCCGGCTTCGCCCCGCACCAAGACGCCCCCGCCTACCGCTTTGTGGAGCACCACATCTCGGTGATGGTGCCGCTGGACCCGGCCACCGCCGAGAGCGGCGGCCTGGAGTTCGCCGAGGGGCACCGCCGCGGTCGCCTGCCCGACGCCCGGGGTCGACTGCTGCCCGAGGTGGTGGACGCGCTGCAGTGGGTCACCGTCGACGCCCAGCCTGGCGATCTTTTGCTCTTCGACAGCTACGCCCCGCACCGCAGCGGCAGCAACCGCACCGACCGGCCCCGGCGCGCGCTGTACCTCACCTACAACGCCGCCCGGCTCGGCGATCACCGCGCCCGCTACTACGCCGACAAGCGCGCCGAGTTCGCCGCCGAGGGCGCCAGCTTTGAGGGTGAGCGCGCTCGGATCAGCGTCAACGACGACTTTCTCGGCAAGCCCACCCAAGAGCGCCCCGCGCCCCGCGCCTTGCCCATCGCCCAGCTGTTCGCGCGCTACGCGAGCCCGGCGGCCCACCAGCTCTACGACGAGGCCATCACCGAGCTGCAGCACGGCCTTCAGTGCGCCGCCATCGCCGCGGCGGCCGGCGAGGCCGAGGCGGTGGTCGCGGCCTGCCTGCTGCACGACGTCGGGCACCTGATCGTCGGCGACCTGTTCCCCATCGACCAGCCCCTGCCCCGGGACTTCCAGCACGAGGAGGTCGGGGCGCGCTACCTCGCGCGGTGGTTCGGCCCCGAGATCACCGAGCCAGTGCGCCTTCACGTCGCGGCCAAGCGCTACTTAGCGGCCACCGACCCCGCCTGCCTGCCGGGCCTCTCCCCCTCGTCGGTTCGCAGCCTCGCGGTGCAGGGCGGGCCGATGTCGGCCGAGGAGCAGCGCCGCTTCGAGGCCGAGCCGCACTTCGCCGCGGCGATCGCGGTCCGGCGGGCCGATGACGCGGGCAAAGACCCGGCGCTGCACGTGCCGGACTTCGCGCACTACACCGTCCTGCTCCAGGCCCTCGCGCTCCGCTGAATCAGTATGGAAAACACCGGAGCTTGGCCGCCAGCACCTCGGCGCCCCCAGCGCCCTCGGCTCCCGCGGTGGCCGAGAGCGAGAGGCCGCCGAGGAGGTGCACGAGCACGGCGAGGAGCTGCGGGGACTTGCCGCCGCCCGGCTCCAGCAGGGCTGACCGCGCCGCCACGAGGCCCGGCCCATCGCCGGCCCGCAGCGCCCGATCGATCTGGTGCAGCTGCAGGTAGATCGCGCCGTAGGGGCCATCTTCGGCGAGGAGCTCCGCCGGGGTGGGCGCCGTGGCCGGGCCAGCCAGCCAGCCCACCCGCAGGGCCGAGCGGCGCAGGTACTCGAGGCCGCCGGGGAGCTGGGCGCCGAGCACCCGCTCCACCAGGGACTGGGCCCCCGCCGGGTCGTGGCTGAGCCGCGCGCGGGCCTCGGCCAGGTCGAGGAAGGCCTCCCCCACGTCATCCCGGACGCCGCGCCCCCAGGCGGCGCGGGCCTTGCGCGCGGCGTCGAGCGCCTCGGGCAGCCCGTTCCCGCTGGCAGCGGCGGCGATGAGCCAAGCGCACAGCGCGCGCCCAGCCGATGCGGGATCTTCCGACAAGAACAGCCGCGCAGCCCGCTCCGCGCAGCGCCGGGCCAGGTCGGCGTCGATCATCAGCGCCGCCCGGCCGATCGCGCCGAACAGCGCCGCCGCCGAGGCCGGCGCCCCGGCCTGGGCCCGCTCCGCAGCCACCGTCGCGAGCTGATTGAGCACCGCCGCGGCGCCCTCGGCCCCCGGCGCGTCGGCGTGGGTCTGGGCGAGGTGGGCGTGGAGCAGGGACAGATCGTTGGCGCCGAGGCTCATCCCCTCGGTGCTGCATGCGGGCTGCTCGAGCGGCGGGCAGCGCGCGGCGAAGCCCGCGTGGCGCTCGGCGATGGCCAAGGCCCAGTCCGCGGCCCAGCGGTCCCACGGCTCCACCGACGCGGCGCGCCAGGCCCGGAGCATCGTCAGCGCCGCCAACGGGGCGGTGGTGCGGAGGGGCCCGCCCCGAACCGCCGCGCGCAGGTGGTCGGCGAGCTGGGCCCGGCGCTCGGCCTCCGACGCGGGGACGAGCGTATGGCTGGCCTCGACGGCGAGCTGCGCGATGGCCTCGTTGAGGCTGTTCACGCAGACCAGCTCGACCTC
>CANHON010000514.1 GCA_947462115.1 Deltaproteobacteria bacterium
GCGGGCGGCCCGGCCGGTGGCCGCGGCCTCCTCCTCGAGCAGCGCGAGGGTGGCCTCTACGGGGTCGTCGCCGAGGATGTCCTCGCTCTGGTCGTCGTCGTCGGAGACCACGATGACCTGCAGCGCGGCGTCGGCCCGACGAAAGCCGCGGTTGGCGCCGCTGCGGAGCGGCTCGCGGAGGGCCAGGGCCGCCACGCCGAGGCCGCCGGTGGGATCGCGGCCCTCGGTGCTGGAGATGGCGTCAAGCAGGGCATCTTCGGCGCCCTCTAAGCCCGGGCGCAAGATCCAGGGCTGGCCGATGAGCGCGCCTGGCGCCTCGGCGTCGAGGGCGGCGGTCACGACGCCGATCTGCCAATGGATGCCCTGGGCGTCGAGCGCCGCGGTAAAACCCACCAGCGCGGCCTTCAGGGCTTCCTGCGCCGAGGCCATCGAGGGCGTGTCGTCCACCACCCACAGCAGGTCGACCGCCGCCAGGGGCGCCTGCTCCACCCGCTCCTCGATGGCGACGCTGCTCGGGAGATCATCGACTTGGCGCCGAAGTGAGAACTCGTTGCAGCCGCCGAGGCCGACGAGCGCCGCCCCGACCGCAGAGCGGCGCAGGGCAGCGGGCGGGCCGGGTCGGGCGGTTCGGCGCGCGGGTCGGAGCATGGGGCCTCAGCGTCGGCGGTTGCCGTGCTCACCGGGGATCAGGTCCCAGACCTCCACCTCGGTGATGAGCTCGTTGTCGGGGGACTGGCGGGCGAGGCGGATGAGCCGGGTGCCTCGCTCGTTGTGGTAGCGAAAGTCTCGATGGGTTTGGATAGGCTCCCCCACCGGCGGCGGCAGGCCGAGGGCGGCGAAGACGTCCATGCGGCGGGTGGGCTCGGGCAAGGGCACCTGCACCATGTAGACGCGCTGATCGAGGACCCGCAGCGCCCCCCGCTCCATGCGCAGCGCTTGGCCGTGGCCGTTGGGCAGGGCCTCGCTCTCCAGAAGCGCGCCGAGCTGGGCGAGCAGCTCATCCCGGCCCTCCGCCACCCGGGTGCGCAGGAGGTGGGGCACGTCCACGTAGACCCCGGCGGGCCGGACGTAGGCGGCGGGGCCGGCGCGGGGATCGGCCGGGGCGCTGGCCCCCGCCTCGACCGGCGCGGGCTCGGGGAGGGCCACCAGCACCGGATCTGCGCCGCTGCAGCCCACGAGCGAACCGAGCAGGCCGACCGCGGCCCCCAGCGGGGCGGCGGGGCGGCGGCGGGGGCCTCGGGGGGCTCGCTCCGGATCGCGTCGGTCCATGGGGGTCCTCCGGGAGGGCGGCGGGGGCCTCAGCGCCGCGGCGCCGCGCCGCTCAGTGTAGCCCCTCGGCTGGGCCCCGGCTAGGCCCGCCGCGGCGGGATAGGGGCGGGCTCGGCGGCCGCAGCGCGGGGCCAACAGGGGGGATCGGTGAGCGAAAATAGCGTGACAGTGATGTTCTTCGCCATGCTCCGCGAGCAGCGCGGCGCGTCGGAGGCGCAGGTCACGCTCGAGGGCCCGGAGACCGTCGGGGCGCTCTACGCCCGGCTGTTCCCGCCCGGCGCCGCGGGCGCGCTCCCGGTGGCCTTCGCCGTCAACCACGCCTATGTCGAGGCCGAGCGCTTGCTGGTGGCGGGCGACGAGGTGGCCTTCATCCCGCCGCTCGGGGGTGGCTGATGCTGGAAGCCGCGGGCCTTCGGGTGGGCCTTCAGGCCGAACCCATTGATCTGCTTGCCGGGCGCGACTGGGCGGCCTGCCCGGGCGCCGGCGCGGTGCTGAGCTTTGAGGGCACGACCCGCGACGGTCCGCCGGGCGAGCGGGTGCTGCGCCTGGAGTACGAGGCCTACGCGGCGATGGCCGAGCCGGTGCTGCTGGCCCTCGCCACCGAGGCCAAGGCCCGCTGGGGGCTCGAGCGGGCGCTGGTGCTGCACCGCACGGGCGCGGTGGCGGTGGGCGAGGTCAGCGTGCTGGTGGTCGTGGCCGCGGCCCACCGGCGCGAGGCCTACGCCGCCAGCGCCTGGTTGATGGACCGCCTCAAGGCCGAGGCGCCGATCTGGAAGCGTGAGCTGACCGAGCAGGGGGCGGCCTGGCGGGCCAACGCCGGGGCCCCACCCGAGGAGCTGGGATGACGCAGTTTGGTCGAAACAACGTGCCGTTCACTGATCTCGACCCGGACCATGTGAGCCGGCCCGATCTCAACCCCTACCTGCGGCTGCACCGCGAGATGGGGCCGCCGGTGCTGATCGCCGAGGAGGCGAAGGCCCTGCGCGGCCGCTGGGGCGAGGCCTTCGCGAAGCCGCAGCCCCTCCAGGTCGAGATCGGCCCCGGCAACGGCTTTTTCCTCGCCGGCATGGCCGCCAAGCACCCGGAGCAGAACTGGGTGGGGGTGGAGATCCGCTTCAAGCGGGTGGTGCTCTGCGCCAAGAAGATCAACGCCTTGGGCGTGGGCGGCAACGCGCGCATCGCCCGCTACGACGCCTGGTGGCTCGAAGACCTGTTCGAGCCGGGCGCGGTGGCGGGGCTCTACGTCAACCACCCCGACCCCTGGGCCAAGGACAGCGACGAGAAGAAGCGGCTGATGTCGCCGCACTTCGCCGCGTGGGCGGCCGAGGCCATGGCGCCGGGTGCGCTGCTGCGCCTGAAGAGTGACCACCTCAACAACCTCGACGCGCTGCAGGCCGCGGCCGCCGCGCAGCCCTTCGACCTGCTCGGCCGGGTCGAGGACATCGAGCACAACGGCACGCCCTGGCCGGTCGAAGACGACGTGATCACCAACTACCAGAGCAAGTTCATCAAGCGGAAGCTGCCGGTGCACGCGCTGTGGCTGCGCCGCCGCTGAGCCCCCGCTGCGCCCCCGCTGCGCCCAGTCAGGGCGCGGGCGGCTTGCCGAGCGCCTCGCCGAGGGCCGCGAGCAACCGGATCGGATCGATCCGGTCGCGGATCAGGAACCACAGGGCGCTCGCGCTCTGGACGAGGTGCACCCACCAGTGCATCGTCAGGGCATAGGCCAGGGCCACGGCGTCGAGGCTGAGCGCCGAGCCCGGCGCGGCCGCGGGGCCGGCGACCCCGAACAGCCGAAGCCCGCCGATCAAGAAGGCCTCGTAGGTGCCGGCGAAGCCC
>CANHON010000515.1 GCA_947462115.1 Deltaproteobacteria bacterium
CACGCCTGGGTCAAAGAGATCTCGTCCATCAATGAGAAGATCAACACGCGTTGATTTTGGCGGCTCCGCTCCCATCGGCTGATCTCAGCAGATGGAAGCGGAGCCGCTCCATTCCCTTCCACCAAGCGGCAAAGCGGATGCGTCCTGGCATTGTCATACAGCACGCGGGTCTCCCCGATCGCTCCAGCGAGCTGGTGCGGTGCGACATTGCGGGCATCATCGGCTTCATCCCGCGCGGTCGGTGGCCTGAAGGGGCCTCGGCGGGCGATTACCTTGAGCTGGTGCTCCGGCGAGAGCGCGATCTGTGGGAGCACCCCGACCGCGATCTGTTCGACCCGGCGGCGCGTCAGTGCGTGGTGGGCTTCTTCGCCAACGGCGGCGACACCGCGCACCTGTTCGGCGTCTGCGTTCAGAGTGAAGACGAGCTGCGCACGCCGGTCGGCGCCCAGCTCAGCCTGCACAGCCTGCTGGACCGGCTGCGGGCAGAAGAGGACATCGCCATCTTGATGGTGCCCGCGGCGGCCTACATGCGCTGCGAGCTCGATCGGAAGGGCGGTGTGCGGGCGGACGCGGAGGCCCTCTACGGCCTGCTGCTCGCCCATTGCCGCGAGATGAACAACCGATTCTTGGTGCTCGACGCGCCGCGGGGCCTTCACGGCGCTCCGTTGATCCGCTGGGTGGCGGGTTTTCGCGAGCGGCACGCCGCACACGCCTCGTATGGGGCGCTGTACTATCCGTGGCTGATGGACGGGGACGCCTGCTTCCCGCCCTCCGGCGTGATCGCGGGCAGCTACGCGCGGCTGGAGATCGACCGCCGGCCCTTCGGCGTCGGCTGGCCGCCCGCCAACCACGCGCTGCGCGGTGTCACCCATCCGGAGGTCGAGCTCGACTGGGCGGAGGCCGGCGCGCTCGCAGAGCTCGCCATCAACCCCATCGTGATTCAGCCAGGGCGCGGCGTTGCCGCCTTCGGTGCGCGCACCCTGACCCACGACACGAACCTCAAGTACGTAAATTCACGCAGGGTCCTCAACCTGGTGACAGAGCAGTTGCGCCGCGACAACGAGTGGGCGGTTTTTGAGACCAACAACCCCCACCTTTGGGACGTGCTGGAGCGCGATGTCGCGTTTCGGCTGCATGAATTCGCTGGGGGCGGGCTCTTGGTGGCTGGTCCTGAAGGCGATGAATATGATGTCCGATGCGACCGGGAGACAAACCTCCCGGCGCTTCGTGACGCTGGACAGGTAAACGTCCGGGTGACCTTGCGCCCGGTCGGGACCGTCGAACACGTGGTGGTCGACCTGCGCATCGGCGACGACGCGCTCGCAGGAGGTGCCTGATGTCTAGTTGGGTAGGACGCGGCAAGGGCCGCAGCGCTGCACAGCCCAGTGTCCCCGGTGAAGGTGGCGTCGGCGCCGGCGGAGGCCGTTCGGCGGCTCAGCCCGCGATCCCGGCCATCGGCGGGGCGGGCGCGGGCGGCGGACGGCCGGGCGGGCAGCCCACCATCAGCTCGCCTTCGTCGTGGGTCGGCGCCGGCAAGGGGCGGGGCGGCGCGCAGCCGGCCCTCCGGGGCGCCAACGCCATGGGCGCCCGCGCCGAGGCCTCCACCGCGGCCTGGCGCAACGGCGGCGGCAGCAACGTCGCGGATCCCGAGGGCAACTACATCTTCGCCCTGGAGATCGACGGCATTGAGGTCGCGCAGTTCTTGGAGTGCTCCGGCATCAAGACCCAGACCGACATCTTCGAGCTGCAAGAGGGCGGCATGAACCACCAGGTTCACAAGCTGCCCGGCCAGAGCCGGTGGGACAACCTGCAGCTCCGCTACGGCGTGACCCGCGATGTCTCGCTGCTCAAGTGGCGCGACGAGATCCTGCAGGACAAGTGGACCACCGACAAGCGCCGCAACGGCAGCATCGTGGTGAAGAACAACCAGATGAACGTCGTGCGGCGCTACAACTTTGTGGGCGCTTGGCCGGTGATGTGGGAGGGCCCGAGCCTGTCCAGCAGCAGCGCCGAGCTGGCCATCGAGATGGTTGAGCTTGCGCACCACGGCATCACTGTCGCCTAATGGCGAGGGCGCGCGCGCCCCCGCTTGAGACCATCGGATCCCCCGGCGCGGGGTACGCGCCACCACCTTGGAGCTGCGCATGTCGGGCGAACCCAGACGGACCGTCGGTGAAGGCTTGGCCGCCCACGTGGGCGATCGACTCTCGCGTCGGTGGGCTGTGAGCACCAGCGGCCGGAGCGGAACTTTCCAGCGCCTTGGCGTCTCGGACCCCTGGTCTGGCGGCGAGGCCGGAGGGGTCGCGGACGGGCGCGCCCGGCGCGAGGCGCGCCTCGAAGAGCGGCTGGGCCGGTACGATCGCGCGCTCGGCCTCCGCGCGGCCATGCGGCGCCAGGCTTCGGCCGGGGGTGCCCGCGTGGGCGCCTTCGGTGGCTTTGACGTCGGCGGGCTCGTTTTCCCCCGCATGATCGAGGACGCGCCCGCCGCCGAAGCGCAGGTCGCGGCCACGTCTGCGCCCGCCGCTCGCCCCTCGCGCCCCTATGTCCCGGCGCGGGTGAGCAGCGCTCCTTGGCTCAGCCCCAGCGGCGCCCCGGCCCGCGTGCGTCGGGGGCAGCCCCACCGCGCCGCCGTGCTCGCCCCGGTGGAGCAGGACGGCCCGGAGGAGGTGGTCTCGGCCAGCGCGCCGCGGGCCCTCGATCGGGTCCTCTCCCGCGCTGCTTCGGCCGCGCCGCCGGCTGCCCTGGCCATGAACGCCGGGCTTCGCCAGACGCCGGCCCGCGCTTCCGCCCGTCGGGTGGCCGCCGCCCGCAGCCCGGAGGCCGTGGCGCGCGCGGTGCTCGGGCCCGCTGCGCGCCTTTTTGACGCGGAGCTGTCGGCCGACCAGGCCGATGTCGCCCTGCGCCCCGCTGCCTTGGCCCAGGCCCGCACCCAGGCCGTCGGCGGTCCGCCGGCGCGCGGCCTGCGCCCGGTCCTCGCCCGCTCGCCGATGGCCCAGGCCATGGAGGTGGCCCCGGCCCCCGCCGCTGATCCCGCCGTGGACGCCCCTGCCGAGGTCCAAGCGCGCCCGGCTGTGCAGCCGATGGC
>CANHON010000516.1 GCA_947462115.1 Deltaproteobacteria bacterium
ATGGGGCGGCCTCGGCGGGCAGCACGGCGCAGACGTCCCGGCAGAGCGGCTCAGCCGCCCCCGAGGCGTCGATGAGCTTGGCCTGCCCGCGGCTATTTTGGACGAGGAGGTAGGTGTCGGGGCCCGCGGCCGGCAAGGGCAGCGGCGGGCCCGCGCAGGGCTGCACGCGGAGGGGCCCGGGGACCGCCCGCTGTACCGCCACCGCCACCTCGCCGGCGTGCCGGCCCAGCGGCGCCTGTGTGCGGAGCGCCGCGGCCTCTGCAGACGAGAACAGCGCGCTGATCGGCCACCGCGTCGAGCCGAGCTGAACCGAGGGCGCTTCGGCGCCGGGGGCCTCGGCCGGGGCCGCGGGCAGGGCCTGCCAGCGCGGCAGGGGCGCGTCGGGATCGAGTCCCACCGCCCGATCGGCCGCCAGGTCGGCTTCAGATCGCGAGACAGGGGGCGCGGGCGCGGGCACGGGGGCAGGCGCCGACCCGCAGCCGACGAGCAGCAGCGCGGCGAGCCGGGCTCGGCTCACGGAGAGGGGCTGGCGATGGCGTCGATGCCCGCCGGCAGCGTGGGCCCCACCAAGCGCAGCGAACCAGAGGTGACCGACATATCATAGAGATAGCAGGCGTCCGCCGCCGGATCGTCCCCGCAGCTCAGCACGTAGAGGCGGCCATTGTGGAAGGTGGCGGCCCCGCTTCGGGCGCCCAGCGGCGTGGCGGTGGTCGAGGCGATGAGCGTGCTCGCGCCGGTGGAGGCGTTGATCCGGTACAGGCCGCCCGGAATGCCGCTGGGCAGCAGGTAGATGAGGCCCGCCGAATTGGCCGCCAGGGCCGTGTGGTAGCTCGACACGGCCGCGCCGAGGCTCAGGCTGAGGCCAGTGGCGGGGTCGATCTCAATGGGGACGTCGGTCTGCTCGGACCAGCCGACGAGCCGGCTGCCGACGAAGCTCATGTCCGGGAGCCCGCTGCTGAGCGGCACGCCGTCGATGACGATGGGGCCGATGGCGGTGCCGGTGGCGAGCGTGGTGTCGATGTCGTAGAGCGACCGGGCGAACAGCACGTCGGTGTGGGCGTTCACGCCGAGCAGACGGCCGCGGGTGTCGGCGGCCAGCGCGGTGATGGGGATGCCCACCTCGCCGATAGAGGTCACCGAGCTGTCGGCGAGGCGCACGCAGTAGAGCGCGCTGCCGCCGGCCGCGCCGCTCGGGTCCAGGGCGCGTCCACCCCGACCCTGCGCGGCGAAGATACAGTCAGAGACGTCAATGTAGCGAAAGGCGTCGGGCAGGGTGCTAAAGCCGTGGGCGGTGCTCACCGTGACCTCGACCACCGCCGCGTCGCTGCGGGGCGGCGCCGTGGCCAGCAGGCGCTCGCCGTCCAGCACGGTGACCGCGGTGGCCAGGGCCCCGCCGAAGCGGACCTCGGGGATGCCGCTGGTGCTCCAGCCAAACCCGGCGCCGCGCAGCTCGACCTCGCGGCTGAGGCCCAGCGCCACCCGGTCGGGCCCCACGGAGACCAGGCTGGGGGCGCAGGCGCCGTCGCCGAGGCAGCCCTCGTCGTCGCAGGCGAGCAGGCCGTCGCAGTCGGCGTCCACCGGGCCATCGCAGACCTCGGGCGCGCCGGGGAAGCGGTCGGGGTCGTCGTCTTCGCAGTCGTCGCTGGTGGTCACCGCCCCATCCGGCTGCAGGCAGGCCCGCAGCGGCTCAGACGGGTCGCCGAAGCCGTCGCCGTCCCGGTCGGCGTAGAAGGTGGTGAGATCGGCGTCCACCACGTCGTCGTCGGCGTCGTCGATGCGCCCGTCGCAGTCGTTGTCGAGGCCGTCGCAGCCCTCCGGGTTGCCAGGGAAAGCGGCGGCGTCTTCGTCGTCGCAGTCTTCGCCGCGGGGGCTGCCGTCTCCGTCCTGGTCGATCTGCGGGCCACCGTCGGCCGCGCCGCCGTCCGCCACGCCGCCGTCCGCCGCGCCGCCGTCCGCCGCGCCGTCGCCGGGCAGGCCGACCTTGTCGCCGGCGCAGGCGCCGAGGCAGGCCCCGCACAGCAACAGCAGGCCGAGGGGCGCGCGGCGCGCGAGCGGGGGTCCGAACATGGGGGCTCCAGGGGCGCGGGTGGGCGAGGCCAGCCTATCAGCGGGGCCCGGCGTCGATGACGGTGCCGACGGGCTCGCCGGCCAGGGCGCGGCTGAGCATGCCGGGCACGAGGCCGTTGATGATCTGGATCTGGCGCAGGTGCTCGGTCCGCTGCATGTACTCGAGCACCACCGGCTCGACGACGAGGTCCGGCAGGCCCATGGCCAGCACCTCGGCGGCGGTGGCGCGCGGGATGTGGCGCGCTTGGGGGTTCTCTTTGGGATTGGCGTCGTAGAGGCCGTCTTCGTCCTTGACGAAGATGCAGCGGGCGGCGCCCAGCGCCTCGGCCGTGAGGTAGACGCCGGCGTCGGTGCGGTGCGTGGGGATGCGGCCGCGGGGGCCGGGCTTCTCCCAGAACGAGAAGGGCGGCATGCCCGGCAAGATCGGCGTGCAGCCCACCGCGTAGTGCAGCGGCAGGTGCGCGAAGTCGTCGTTGCTGATGAGCACACCGCCGTCGGCCGCGAGCAACATCTGCAGCATGCGGGCGTTCTGCACCGGCACGTTCATCCCGATCTTGGCGAGCACCGAGGTGGGCATGCCGAGATCGAGCGCCACCGCGTAGGCGTGCCGGGCGCGGGTGCCGCCGCCGACGCCGAGCAGCAGCTTGTGCTGGCGCCGCAGGACGCGCAGCTCGTCGAGCAGGGGAAAGAGGGCCGCGGCCCCGCGATCCATGATTGACTGGCCGCCGATCTTGAGCACAACGACGTCAGGCAGCACGCGCAGCACCGGCCGACCGCGGCCGACCGCCCGGGCCGCCGCGCTCTCCAGGCCCACCCGGCGCAGCGGGGTGTCGATGTCGGTGCGGTCGAGGCCAGCGCCGGGGAGCAGGCGGGCGGCCAGGGGCGGCGCGGGGGCGGGCAGCGGGGCCTCGGGCGCGCGATCGGCGAAGTCAGGCGGGCAGCCCATCACACACCCCCAGCCAAGATGCGGCTGCCGACGGCCTCGCCGCGCAGGGCCGCGAGCAGGGCCCCGCGACG
>CANHON010000517.1 GCA_947462115.1 Deltaproteobacteria bacterium
ACCTGATGATCAGCTTGTACCTTGTGTTTGGTGAGGCGAAGTCCAAGGGTAGCCGGCTCAGCATCGACCCCAGCGTGGGCTGGCAGCGGGCCCTGGCGGCCTTCGTTTGGCTGTTCGATTGGACGCGGCGCTTCTCGATCACCGCGGGGCCGGCCGGGGACGGCCTGCAGGTCTGGCCGGCGGGTGGCGGTCCGGTCCGGCGCGGCGCGGACGCGCTCGTGACGGTGGGCGGGCTGCTGCCGATCACCTTCATGCTTGGCTACTGGGTCGAGGAGCTCTGGTTCGCCCTGCGGCGCCTGCGTTCCAACCGGGCCTGAGCCTGCCCTGGGGCTCGCGGGCCGGTTAGATGCGGCGCCGCCGACCCCGCGCCGCAGGGTCCCCGCCCCTATGACCACCGGAGTCGCCCCGTGTCCAACGAGCCCGAAGCTCTCGAACCTGCCGCGCCCGTCGCGCCCGCCGCCCTCGACCCCGAGGCCGCCGCCGCCCAGCTCCACCGGGTCCGCCACAGCCTCGCCCATGTGCTGGCGCAGGCCGTTTTGGAGCTGCGTCCGGGCTCGACCCTCGGTTTTGGCCCGCCCATCGACGACGGCTTCTACTACGACTTCATCCTCAGCGCGCCGCTGGCCGAGTCCGACTTCCCGGCCCTCGAGGCCGCGATGAAGAAGATCCTCACCAAGGGCACCCACGCTTTTGAGCGCGAGGAGCTGCCGGTGGCCGAGGCCATGGCCCGCATCGCCTCGATGGGTGAGCCCTACAAGGCCGAGTATGCGGCTGAATTGGTGGAGAAGAAGTCCCTCGCCACCTTGACCTTCTACCGCTCGGGCGCTTTCCTCGACATGTGCGATGGCCCCCACGTCGACTCCACCCGCGATCTGCGGAAGGCCGGCTTCAAGCTCAAGAGCCTCGCGGGCGCCTACTGGCGTGGCAACAGCAACAACGCCATGATGACCCGCATCTACGCCTGGGCCTTCTTGAGCAAAGAGGAGCTCGAAGCCCACGTCACGGCCTTCAAGGAGGCCCAGGAGCGGGACCACAAAAAGCTCGGCAAGGAGCTCGACATCTTCGTCATCGACGAGGACATCGGGAAGGGGCTGCCGCTCTGGTTGCCCAACGGCACCGTGCTGCGCGATGAGCTCGAGAAGCTCGCCAAAGAGATGGAATTCAAGCGGGGCTACCACCGCGTCTCGACGCCGCACTTGACCAAGGTGGGCTTGTACCACCAGACCGGTCACTTGCCCTACTACGAGTCGCACATGTACCCGATCATGGAGCTCAAAGAGACCGTCTCGACGGCCGAGGGCACCACCCAGCAAGTGCGGGAGGCCTACTGCCTCAAGCCGATGAACTGCCCGCACCACCACAAGATCTTCGCGAGCCGCAAGCGCAGCTACCGTGATCTTCCGCTGCGCTTCGCCGAGTATGGCCAGTGCTACCGCTTTGAAGACTCGGGCGCGCTCTCGGGCCTGCTGCGGGTGCGCGGCATGTGCATGAACGACGCCCACATCTACTGCACCGAAGAGCAAATCCAAGCCGAGTTCCTCTCGGTCATGGACCTGCACCGCGAGCTGTACCAAGTCCTCGGCCTCAGCGACTACTACATGCGCTTCTCCACCTGGGACCCGGAAGATCCCAAGGGCAAGCTCAAGTACGTCGATGAGCCGGAGGCCTGGGAGCGCAGCCAGCACCTCGTCCGCGAGGCCATGATCCAGTCCGGCGTGCCCTTCAAGGAGGTCAAGGGCGAAGCGGCGTTCTACGGCCCCAAGATCGACGTGCAGTTCCGCACCGTCACCGGCCGTGAAGAGACGGCGAGCACCAACCAGCTTGACTTTGCCATCCCCGAGCGGCTGGGCTTGGAGTACACCGGCGCCGACAACCAAGCGCACCGGCCCTATGTCATCCACCGGGCCCCGCTCGGCACCCACGAGCGCTTCATCGCCTTCCTGATTGAGCACTACGGAGGCGCTTTCCCCACCTGGCTGGCGCCGGTGCAGGTGCGCCTGCTCACCGTGGCCGACCGCTTCGACGAGTACGCGGCGGGCATCGTGTCGGCGCTCCGCATGGAGCACATGGTGCGGGCCGAGCTCGACACCAGCGGCGAGCGCATCCAAAAGAAGATCCGCACGGCCGCGGTCGAGAAGATCCCCAACACGCTGATCATCGGCGAGAAGGAGGTCGAGGACGGCACTGTCACCCTCCGGCGCTACGGCGTGCAGACCCAGGAGACCATGACCATCGCTGCCTTCACCGACCGCCTCGTGCGCTCGATCAAGGCCCGCAGCCCGGCCCTGCTCGACTGAGCCCCGCGCTGCGCCCGCGCCGCCGCCCTCGCTCTACAGGGCGACGGGCAGGCCGAAGCGGTTGCGGGCGCGTCGCAGGGCGCGATCACCGGGCCGCCGGGCCCAGGCCTCGTCCAGCGCGGCGACGGCCTCGTCGTGTGCGCCCAGCACCTCGAGCAGGTCGGCGGCGGCCACGATCACGTCGGGGTCTTCGGCGCCGAGCACCAGGGCCTCCTTCGCGATGGCGATGCCGTCTGGCAGGCCATAGTCGCGGACGGTCCGCAGCTTGCCCTCGAGGGCCTCCGGCGCGCCGGGCTGGATGCTCAAGGCCCGCGCGTAGGACGCCATCGCGCCGGCGGGGTCGCCCACCCGGTACAGGGCGTCGCCGTGGGTGACGGCCGGCTCGACGCTGCGGGGGTGGGCGCTCGCCCGGGCGCTGGCCTCCACCAGCTCGGCGGGCAGGGGCACAGAGATGGTGCCGAGGAGCTCGTCGAAGACAACGGCGTAGCGCTCATCCTGGTCTTCTGGGGCCGAGAGCCACATCCAGTGGATGTAGATGCCCCGGCTCAGGACCACGGCGCGCATCGTGTAGCTGGCCTCGGCGTAGCGGTAGCGGAGCTGCAGCACCCGACCCTCGAGGCCATCCACCGAGAATGGCGTGCGGGACAGCACCTCCACATCGCGGGCCGAGGCGCCGACCCGGGCCAGCAGCTCATCGGCGGCGGCGTCGGGCAGGAGGGGGCGCGGGTAGTCCACGCGGGTCCGGCCGAGGGCGGCGTCCGCCCG
>CANHON010000518.1 GCA_947462115.1 Deltaproteobacteria bacterium
GCCACATCCGAACGCGGCACCTCTACCTGCCGCCCCCGGGGCCGGACGGCCGCCCCCACGAGACGCAGGAGCAGCTCCTCGCGAAGCACCTCCGCGGCGCGCTCGAGATCGGCCCGCAGGCGCTCGCGCGCTGCCTCGAGGGCGCAGGGCTGCGGCCGCAGGACGTCGACTACCTCTGCTGCATCACGACGACGGGCTTCATGGCGCCGGGCCTCACCGCGCACGTCATCCGGGCCTGCGGCCTGCGCGAGGACTGTGCGAGGGTCGACATCGTCGGCATGGGCTGCAACGCCGGCCTCAACGGGCTCAACCCGGTGGTGCAGTGGGCGGCCACCCACCCCGGCCGGCCGGCGCTGATGGTCTGCGCCGAGATCAACAGCGCGCTCTACGTCTACGACGACAGCATGGCCTCGGGCGTGGTCAACAGCCTGTTCGGCGACGGCTGCGCGGCGGTGGTGGTGGCGGCGGGGGTCGAGGGGCCCAGCGGTCGGCCCGCGGCGCCGGCGGTGCTGGACTTCGAGAGCCACCTCATGCCGGAGGCCTGGGGGGCCATGCGCTACGAGTGGGAGGAGTCCCACGGAAAGTTCAGCTTCTACCTGGATCGGGACGTGCCCTACGTGCTCGGCGTCAACGCGCACCTGCCGGTGGGGCGCCTGCTCGGGCGGCACGGGCTCAAGCGCCGCGACGTGCAGCACTGGCTCATCCACTCCGGCGGCCGCAAGGTCATCGACGCGATCAAGTACACCGTGGGCATCACCGAGCACGACGTGCGGCACACCGTCGGCGTGCTGCGCGACATGGGCAACCTCGGCTCGGGCAGCTTCTTGTTCAGCTTTGAGCGGCTGCTGCGCGAGGGGGTGGCGGCGCCCGGCGACCGCTGCGTGATGATGACCATGGGGCCGGGCTCGACCATCGAGACGGCCCTGCTGCAGTTCTGAGCAGCTCCCCCCAACGAGACGAGGTCGAGCATGAGCCAAGGGGCGATGGGCGAAGGGGCGCTGCGGCTGCGGCGCGAGGGCGACGTGGCCTGGGTGGAGCTGCGGCGGCCCACCATCAACATGCGGGTGGTGCGGGCGCTGAGCGATGCCCTCGACGCCCTCGAAGACGACGACAGCGTGCGCTTTGTCGTGATCGAGGGCCAGCCGGGCTGCTTCTGCGCCGGCATCGACTTCGCCGACTTCCGGCCCGACGCCCCGATGGACATCCACGGCTTCCACAAGTGGGAGCAGCTCTGCGCGCGGCTGGAGCGGCTGAGCAAGGCCACGGTGGCGGCCATCGACGGCGTCTGCACCGGCGGCGGCGCCCAGCTCGCGCTGGTCTGCGATGTGCGGGTGGCGACCCGGCGCAGCGCGCTGCAGTTCGACGAGATCCACAAGGGCTTCTTGCCGGGCATGGCCACCTTCCGCCTCGCCAAGTTCATCGGCCTCGGCCGGGCCAAGCGGCTGCTGCTGCAGGGGGCGCCGGCCGGGGCGGAGGCGGCCTTGGCCATGGGCCTCATCGACGCCATCGCCGAAGATGACGCGCTGGACGTCGGGGTGCGCGAGCAGCTCCGGGCCTTCGGGCCGGCCCACCCCGTCGCCACCGAGCTCGGCAAGCGCCTGCTGCTGGAGAGCTACGCCGAGCCCTTCGAGCAGGCCATCGGCGGCTTCTTGGCGGCCCAGCACCGGGCCATCAGCCAGTCGGCCTTCTTGGAGACCTTGGCCGCGGCGCGCCAAAAATGAGCGGGGTGGGCCCGCTGCAGGTCGATCCCGAGGCCCGCGCCCACCTGCGGCCGATGATGCAGGTGGACATCGAGGCCGTGGCCGCCCTGCACGCCGCCGACATGGGCCAGAGCCTGTGGGCAGAGCTCGGCGGGGGCTTTCTGCGGGCCCTCTATGGCCTGCTGGTCGATGATCCCGGCTTCATCGGCTTTGTGACCGAGCGGCAGGGCCACATCGGCGGCTTCATCGCCGGGAGCACCGACGCCGACGCCATGATGGCGCGGGTGTTCCGCCGCGGGGCCCCGCTGCTCGGCGCCCGGGCCCTGCCGGCCCTGCTCCGGCGACCCGGCCTGCTGCGCCGCCTCGCCGAGACGCCCCGCTACGCCCGGCTCAGCGCGCTCCCGGGTCCGCGGGTGCCGGCCGAGAGCCTGTTCTGCACGGTGGAGCCGGCGCTGCGGGGCCAGCGGGTGGCGGGCCTGCTCAACGAGGCGCTGTTCGAGGAGCTGCTGGCGCGGGGGCACAGCTTCGTCAAAATAACGACGGAGACCAGCAACACCGCGGCCCGCCGCCAGCTCGGGAGCTGGGGTTTTGAGGAGCGCGGCGCGTTCGCGTTCTACGGCAAGGACATGCTCATCTGCACGCTGTCCCTCCGCGATCACCCGCGGCTCAAGCCCCGGTCTCGCCACCCGATGCTGGACCGGGCCGCCCCCCGCTGAGGCCGGGCCCCGGTTCTAGGGTAGACCCCTCATGCTCTGCGCGCGTCGCGCCGTACCCACGGGTGTGGCGAACCGACCGACGATCCCACGGACGTCGAAGCTGTGGAGCTCCCCTTGACCAGCCGTACCCATCGCCTTTTGTCCATCGCTGGCGTCGCGGCGCTGCTGTTCTGGGCCGCGGACGGCGCAGAGCAGGGGCGGGCCCGGCGGGCCGGGCAGGCCGAGGGCGCGCTGGCCCAGGCCGGGGCGTCCAACACCGACCGGCCCCTGTCGCCCCCGCCGCCGGTCGCCGATCCCGCGGCGGTGGCGGCGGCCGAGGCGGCCCTCGCGGCGGCGACGGCGGCGGCCTACGTCCCTGGGGAGCTGCGGCTGCGCCTCGCTGAAGGCGTCGATCTACAGGCCTTTGTCGCCGAGCACGACCTGGAGCTCCGCCGGGCGCCGGGCCCCGCGGGCGCCGCCCTCGTGGCGGTCCGCGGCGACCGCGACCTCGGCCCGGTGATGGACGGCCTGCGGGCCGACCCCCGGGTGCGCGGCCTCGGGCGCAACGGCCGCACCCACGGCGCCACGGCGGCGGCGGTCCCGGCCCTGCGCGCCCACCAGTGGCACCTCGATCTCATGCACGTGAGCGACAGCCCCGCGGCGC
>CANHON010000519.1 GCA_947462115.1 Deltaproteobacteria bacterium
CGCCTCGCTCGGCCGGCTCGCCCGCGAGCTCAGCGCCGGCTTGGCCGAGGCCTCCGCGGGCGCGATCCCGCCCACGGCGCTGTTCTTCTTGGTGCCCATGGCCGGCGGGGCGATGCTCGTCCGGGTGCTCACCAACGGCGAGACGGCCCTGGTGTGGACCCTGCTGGCCGCCTGCCTGCTCGGCCTCCAGATGGACAGCGCCGCGCTGATGACCGTCTACTTCGCGGTCTCGGGCCTCGTGGCGGCGGGGGCGGTGGCCGGTCGGCAAGAGCGCCTCGGCGTGCTCCGCGCGGGCCTGCTCGCGGCCCTGGTCAACGCCGGGGCGGCCGTTTTGGTCTGCCTCGTGCAAGCCTGGGTCGGCGTCGCCGCCGGCACCGAGGGGCCCGCCCTCCCGCTCTGGTCGATGGCCATGGCGGCGCTCAGCGGCGCGCTCTCCGGCTTCTTCGTGCTCGGCCTCGTGCCCTTGTTCGAGCAGTTCGGCTTCGTCACCGACTACCGCCTGCTCGAGCTCGCCAACCTCAACCACCCGCTGCTCAAGCACCTGATGTTGCGGGCGCCCGGCACCTACCACCACAGCGTCACCGTCGCGCAGCTCAGCGAGGCGGCCGCCGAGGCCATCGGCGCCAACGCCCTGCAGACCCGGGTGGCCTGCTACTTCCACGACATCGGGAAGGCAGTCAACCCCAAGTACTTCGTCGAGAACCAGCGGGGCGGGCCCAACCCCCACGACCGGCTGCCGCCGCGCACCTCCGCCCGGGTCATCATCAACCACGTCATCGACGGCGAGGCCATCGCCGTGCAGCACAAGCTGCCGCAGCCGGTCATCGACGGCATCTCAATGCACCACGGCACTGGGCTCATCCAGTTCTTCTACGCCAAGGCGCTGACCGCTGGGGAGCCGGTCGAGGAGGCCGACTTTCGCTACCCCGGCCGCCTGCCCGACACCCGCGAGGCCGGCATCATGATGCTGGCCGACAAGGTCGAGGCGGCCTGCCGCACCTTGAAGGACAAGTCGCCGGAGAGCATCCGCGGCCTCATCCAGAAGCTGGTCAATTCGACGCTCACCGACGGCCAGCTGGAGCGCTGCCCGTTGACGATCAAAGAGATCTACACGGTCATCGACACCTTCACCGAGACCCTGCTCGGCATCTACCACCACCGCATCGAGTACCCCGGCATCCCCCAGCGGCCGGTGGTCGAGCCAGGCGAGCGAAGCACCGGCCCGATCATCACCTTGGAGCTGCCCAACCCGCTGCTCCCTCCGCAAGAGCTGCCCAAGACCCCGGTCCACGCCGCGCCGGTCGAGGAGCAGTCCACCGGCGAGCTCAGCGATGGGGGCAGCGGCGGCCGGGAGACCTCGATCCACCCGGATCAAGACTACGAGAGCGCCGACCACCTGCCGCGCTGAGCGACCCGCCGCTCCGCCCCCGGTGATAGGCCGCCGGCGGAGGTGGCCATGGCCAAAAAACAGGGCGCGCGCACAACCGGCGGGCGCCGCGGTCCGACCGACGCCGAGGCGATCGCCGACAACATGAGCCTCGTCGAGGCCTTTTTGAAGGGGATGTCGGGTCCAGCCGGCGTCACCGCTCCGCCTGCGGCTGCCGCCAGGGCCGAGGCCGACCCGGCTGCGGACGCGGAGGGCGCGGAGCTCGAGCCGCCGGGGCTGAGCTTGCGGATCGAAGGCGCCCCCCGGCTGCCCCAGGGCGCGGCCGAGGCCCTGCTCATCGACGCCGAGCGCCTGCTCGCGGCGCTGCAGCGCGCCGATCAAGAGCTCAGCCTCGTGCTGTGCGACGACGCGTTCATCCGGCCGCTCAACGCGAGCTGGCGGGGCAAAGACAGCGCCACCGACGTGCTGAGCTTCCCCCAAGCCGAAGGAGACGCGGCGGGCGCCCTCGCGCTCGGCGACCTCGTGATCAGCGTGGAGACCGCCGCCGCCGCCGCCGCCCAGCTCGGCCACAGCCTCCAGGACGAGCTCAAGGTGCTGCTGGTGCACGGTGTTTTGCACCTGATCGGCCACGACCACGAGCAGGGCGGCGAGCAAGCGGAGCGCATGCGCGCCGAAGAGGCCCGCTTGCTGCCGTTGATCGGCGGCGCCGCCGGCCTCATCGCCCGGACCGAAGGCGCCCCGACCGAAGGCGACTGAACTGCGCCAAAGCCGCAGCCGCAGCCGATCCGCGCGCGAGCCGGGCGGACGGGGGCGCGCCCGATGGTTAGCCGCGGCACACGCACCGGGGGTCCGCCCCCGAGGAGATTTTGATGAGCCAGGACCACAGCGAGCTTCACCGCCTTCTGCGAGCACGCATCGATGCGCTCCGGGGGCACCTTTGACGTAGATGGACGGAAGATCCGCATCCAAGAGCTGGAGAACCAGTCCAATGACCCCGAGTTCTGGGGGGATCCCGCGCGCTCGCAGGCCGTCCTCAAAGAGAAGGGCATGCTGGAGCGCTCGCTCACCGACATGAACGAGCTGGCCGCGCGCTTCTCCGACGCCGAGACCCTGCTCGAGCTCGGCGATGAGCTCGGCGACGCCGACACCCTTCAAGAGGGCATCGAGGCGCTGGAGTCCTTGGCCGAGCGGGTGCGCGAGCTCGAGGTGCGGCGCATGCTCTCCGAGGAGATGGACGTCTGCGACGCCATCCTCGACGTGAACTCCGGGGCCGGCGGCACCGACGCCGCCGACTGGGCGGCGATGCTCAAGCGCATGTACATGGGCTGGGCCGGGCGCATGGACTTCAAGGCGGTCATCACCGACGAGCAGGAGCACGAAGAGGCGGGGATCAAAAGCGCCCGCATCGAGATCCGCGGCCCCTACGCCTACGGCTACCTCAAGGCCGAGATCGGCGTGCACCGGCTCGTTCGCATCAGCCCCTTCGACTCGCAGGCCCGCCGGCACACGGCCTTCGCCAGCGTCGACGTGATGCCCGACCTCGACGATGAGATCGAGGTCGACATCAAAGAGTCGGACTGCCGCATCGACACCTTCCGCGCAGGCGGCGCCGGCGGCCAGCACATCAACACCACCGACTCGGCGGTGCGGATCACCCACTTGCCCACC
>CANHON010000520.1 GCA_947462115.1 Deltaproteobacteria bacterium
CCGTCTCCGCAGGCCTCAGGTGCGCCAGGGTAGGCGGCGCGGTCGAAGGGCGCGCAGTCAAGGCCGTTGGGAACACCGTCGCTGTCGGCGTCGTCGCCGAGGGGGTGCGGAGGATCGGGTGATAGGCCGAGGCCCCCGTCGTCACCGCCGGTGTCGGCGGGGCCGGTGTCGGTGCTGCCGCCATCGTCCGTGCTGCCGTCTGCGGCGTCGCCGCCGTCCTCGGTGCTGCCGTCGTCGGTGCTGCCGACTTCGACGCCGTCGTCGGTGCCAGCGCTGCCTTGGCCGACGGCCGGGGCACCTTTGACGTGGGCGACCGGCCCAGAGCCGGCGCCGCACCCTGAGAACAGGACACGCAAAACGGCCGCACGCACGCCAACCTGCGCGGGCGGCGGGGGCAGGGTGCTGGCGGGGCGGGTGGTCAAGCGGGGGCCTCGGGTTGGTGCTTCAAGCGCGCGCTATCGCACCGGCACCGGCAGCGGCACCGGCATCAGCCAGAAGGCGTCGCCGATGCTGCCCACGATGACGTCGGGCACGCCGTCGCCGCTTTGGTCGGGCACGGCGATGACTTGGGCGCCCCAGGTGTCGATGCGAACATCATCCTCTGGCTGGCGAAAGTCGACGTCAGCGTCGCTCGACAGGTCCACGACGCCGGACAGGGGGGAGTATACCAGGGCCGCGCGGCGGGGGCCGATGTTGTAGGGGCCTGCGCCGCCCTCTCGACGGTGGCTCCCCGAGCCGACCAGCAGGTCGTCGCGGCCGTCGCCGTCGAAGTCGGTGTGGGCCTCAACCTCACCGCTGCCAAAGTAGAGCCGCACCTCGGCTTCGCTGTCAATGTAGTCACCACCGACGGGCCCGTAGTACACCGTCGTTAGACCGATGATGGTCTCGCCGGTGGCTGCCCGGCCCGGGGAGTCGTACCACTCCGAGTCACCCACCACCAGATCTGCGTAGCCATCGCCGTTCAGGTCACCGACGTCGAGGGTCTCGCCGATGGCGTGCTCGGACGACTCGGCCTTCACCAAGCTGGTGCGCACGGTGGCCACCCGGTCGTCGGCGTCGCGGTCGCCGGCGAAGGGGCCCTCGTAGACCCCCACATGGTCAAGGTCTGAGTTGTCTGGGCGGCCTGGGTTGGGCGCCGACACGACGAGGTCGGCCAGGCCGTCGCCGGTGAGGTCGTGCCCGCCGCTCAGGGCCATGCCGAGCTCGATGAGCTCCTCGCCGGCGTCGAGGATGCGAGCCTCAGGCTCGATGTTCTCGCCGGCGGCTGCCAGCACGTCGGCCCCCGACCAGACCCAAGCTTGGTTGGTGCAGGGGTCGCCCACGATAAGGTCGTCGCGGCCGTCGCCGGTGAGATCACCGGCCCGCTGCATGTCGTAGCCGATGCAGCGGCGAGGCTCGTCGCCGATGTAGAGGCGGGTGCCCTCGTCGAAGCGCTCGGGTACGTTGGGCCCCCAGAACAGCCACACCTCGTCCGTCTCGCCCGCTGAGCTTTGGGTATTGCCCATGATGAAGTCGGCGAAGCCGTCGCCGTCGAAGTCCCCGAGGCCCTCGAGGCTGCTGCCGTAGCCTCTGCCGCGAAGGTGGCCATCGACGCCGCCCACCCCGGGCGCGCCTGGGTTGGGCAGCCAGAGCGCGTTGCCACTGGAGCTTGGCCGAAGCAAGCCCGTCTCCAACAAATAGGCGCCCCCGATACGGTAACAGTCCCAGATCTCGCTGCCCCACTCGTCGTAGCCGATGACGTCGCAGGCCGTCGCGTCGGGGATCCCGACCCCCAAGTAGAAGCTGCCATCGCCTCGGAGATCACCGATATAGGCCCCCTCCGCCACGCCATCGCCGGGGATTCGGATCTCCAAGAGCGCCTCGGTCTGCACCGCGCAGAGCTCGTCGGTCCAGCCCACCGCCCGCCGGGCGCAGTCGTTCACCCTGCCGTCGCCGCAGACCTCGGCAGCGCCGGGGAAGGTGGCGGGGTCGGTGTCGTCGCAGTCGTCGGGCACGGTGTGGCCGTCGCAGTCGCGGTCGCCGGGGCACTCGACGGGCGTGACCAGGTCGATCACGTCGAAGGGCGGGCGGGGCGCGGGCTCTGGCAGGGTGAGCTCAGGCCCGCGGCCGATGCCGGTGAGCACGCCGTCTGGGCGGGGCGCTGCGGTGTCGTCTGGCGCCGGCTCGGCCGTGTCGTCGGCGGGCACCGGGGCTTCGGGCTTGGGCGCGCCGGTACAGGCGGCGAGCATCCCCACCAAAACGGCCGCCCGCACGCCATCCTGCGCGGGCGGCGGGGGCGGGGTGCTGGCGGGGCGGGTGGTCACGCGGTGGCCTCGGGTTGGTGCTTCAAGCGCGCTCTATCGCAGCGGCAGCTGCACCGGCATCAGCCAGAAGGCGGTAGGTGCGGTGCTCGTCGATCGGGTCTGCATCGGGCACCTCGGCAGGCGGGGCAAGGGGGCCAGCCGCGGCCCCACCGACGAGCCTACCAGCCGGCGCTCGGCGAAGGCAAGGGGCCACCGGGCGGTGGACTTGCGGAGAATTGCCGCCGACTGCGGCGAAGCCCGCGCACCGGGCCGAGCCCCGCCCCAGCGGCGACGCCCCGCAAGCCGGTCCGCGCCCGACCGCCGGGCCTTGCTAAGCCGTGCAAGCCGGTCCGCGCCCGACCGCCGGCTCTTGCGAAGCCGCGCAAGCCGGTCCGCGCCCGACCGCCGGCTCTTGCCAAGCCGTGCAAGCCGGTCTGCGCCCGACCGCCGGCTCTTGCCAAGCCGTGCAAGCCGGGCTGTGCCCGCCCGCCGGGTCTTGCTAAGCCGCGCAAGCCGGTCTGCGCCCGACCGCCGGGTCTTGCTAAGCCGCGCAAGCCGGTCCGCGCCCGACCGCCGGGTCTTGCTAAGCCGCGCAAGCCGGTCTGCGCCCGACCGCCAGGTCTTGCTAAGCCGGGCAAGCCGACCCCAGCCCCAAAACCGCGGCCCACCCCCTCATCGCCCACCAAAGCCCCAGCCCGCGCCGCCATCGGGGGGATTCCAAAG
>CANHON010000521.1 GCA_947462115.1 Deltaproteobacteria bacterium
ATGGTCCGGGCGAGCTGCCGCCGGGCGCCTACCAGATCATCGCGGTCTTCACCGCCGGCGGCCCCACCACCAACGGCGGGACCGTCATGCTCGAGGCCGGCGAGACCGTGAGCGTCAACTGCGTGGCCAGCTTCATGCAGTGCCGGGTGCGCTGAGCGACCGAGGACAGCACCGCGGCCCGCTGCACACGATCACCGTGCAGCGCGCCGTTCTCGTCGATGGGCCCCGGGCTTCCGTCTCGTCACAGAGCGTCACAGTGCGGCCCTGGTCGCGGCCCGGCCCGCTCGATACCCCGCGGCCTCCCCCACGCGCGCCGAGACGGCGCCCCGGAGCTCCCATGGCCATCGAGCGCACCCTGTCCATCGTCAAGCCCGACGCCACCCGCAAGGGCCACATCGGCGCCATCGTCGCCCGCTTCGAGGCCGAGGGCCTCCGCATCTGCGCGATGAAGAAGGCCCACCTCTCCCTGCGCGAGGCCCAGGGCTTCTACGCCGTGCACGCCGCCCGCCCCTTCTTCGGCGAGCTGTGCGAGTTCATGAGCAGCGGCCCCTGCGTGATCATCGTGCTCGAGGGCGAGGGCGCCATCCTCAAGAACCGCGAGATCATGGGCGCCACCAACCCCGCCCAGGCCGCCGACGGCACCCTCCGCAAGCTCTACGCCGCCAGCATCGGCGAGAACGCCGTGCACGGCTCGGACGCCCCCGAGACCGCCGCCACCGAGATCGCCTACTTCTTCGCTGGCACCGAGCTCCTGTAGTCGGTCGGGCCCCCGGGTCCGCCGCCAGAGCCGCCCTGGCCGCCCCGCGCGGTCGGGGCGCTTTGCTGTCCGGCTCCTCAAAAACAGCACTGTGGGCGTCATCTTCACCCATCGGTTCGCCAGCGCGCGCCGCTGGTATAGGGTGCCAGCGCGGCGAAGGAGCCGCTGGCCGAGCGGCGGCATCCGGGAGCCTTGATGAGCGCACAGAAGCAGATCCCCGAGACTTGGCACCTCTCGCTGAGCATCGGCAAGACCCTGTGGGACGATCTGGTGGGCAACGCGCTGCCCTACAAGGTCAAAGACGGCCCCTTCGATCTGGGCCGCCTCGTCTACCAAGGCGTCAAGCAGCTTCAGGTGAAGGAGAAGGTCACCGCCCTGCTGGAGGACCGCCAACCCCCCGCCGCCGTGCTCCAGGCCCGCGACCGCGCCGTCGATCTGTGGCGGGACCGCCGCCTGCAGCTCTACAGCCTCATCGACCGCGCCGTGCACGTCGAGGGCGACTGGAAGGTGGAGGTCGATCGCGAGGGCACCGAGTTCCACTACGGCGAGCAAAAGATCGGCGTGGACGCGCACCTCAAGGCCGTGGTCAAGGGCCGCCTGCACCTCATGGAGCGCAACATCGAGCTGCCCTTCACGCTCGAGAAGCGCCTCGGCGCCGCCTGCCACCTCGGCGACATCCACTTCGACAAGCAGCAGCAGGCCATCGTCGGCACGGTCACCGACCCCACCATCGATCTCGGCGACCACTTCATCCTGCGCATGCTCAACGAGGTCGGGGCCGTGCTGCTCAAGCAGTACACCGAGCAGTACACCGGCCTGCCCATCCTCAAAAAGGCCCAGGTCGAGGAGCTGGTCGCCCCGGCCGGCGGCCCGCTCGGCCTCAAGATGGGCGTGGAGGACGTCGCCCTCGACGTGAGCCCGCAGAACCTCACCCTCAAGGTGCGCTTCGGCTTCACCCAAAAGCAGCTCGGCAGCTAGCCGCGCCCCGAGGCGACCGGATGCCCCCGACCCTGCTGCTCGCCGGCGCCAGCGGGGCGCTCGGTCGGGCCATCGCCGCCCACCTGCCCACCACCGCCCTGCTGCGCGACCAGGGCCCGGGCCCAGGGCCCCGGTGGTCCACCGAGAGCGGCGTCATCGACGGTGTTCCCGAGCCGGTGGCCGCGGTGCTCTGCGCGGCCGGGGCGCCCCTGCTCTCGCCCGCGGGCCTGCGCTCGGTCGAGCCCAGCCTCCGCGCCCACCGCCAGCTCGCCGACTGGATCGCCGCCCGCGGCCGCCGCCCGAGCGTCTTCATCAGCCTCAGCAGCGCCCGGGTCTTCGGCGAACAAGGCGAGGCCCTCCTCGACGAGGACAGCCCCGGGGGCGCCGATCCCGTCGCGCGGGCCTGGGCCGAACAAGAGGCCGCCGCCGCGGCGGTCGAGGCCGTGGGCGTGCGCGCGGTGATCCTGCGCCTCGGCCTCGTGATGCACCCAGGGCTCGGCCTGCTGCACCGGCTCGGCCCGGCGCTGCGCCACGGCCTGCTCGGACCCTGGGGCGGCGGGCGCCAGTGGCTGCCGTGGGTCGGCCTGAATGACGTGCTGCGCGTCACTGAGCTCGCCCTGCACCACGAGGAGCTGCGCGGGGTCCTCCACCTCGTCGCCCCCGGCCAGCTCCGCCAAGGCCAGTGGGCCGCCGCCCTACGCGAGGCCGCCGGCCACCCGCGCCGCCCCGGCCTGCCCCTGCCCGCCGCCGCCCTGCGCCGGGCGCTCGCCCCCGCCGACGTCGATGGGCTGCTGCTCCAGAGCCGCCGCCTGCGGCCCACGGCCTTGCTCGACCTCGGATACAGCTTCGCGCAGCCCGAGCTGGTCGCCGCGGTGGCCCCGCTGCTCCCGCGGGGCTGAGGAGCGCCGATGTCGCCAGACCCGAGCTTCAAGGACCACTTCTCGGGGCACGCCAGCGCCTACGCCGCCGCCCGGCCCGGCTACCCCGACGCGCTGTTCGACTGGCTGGTGGCCGAGAGCGCCGCCACCGCCGCCTGGGACTGCGCCACCGGCAACGGCCAAGCCGCCCTGCCCCTGGCCGCCCGCCTGCCCCTCGTCTGGGCCACCGACGCCGCCGCCGCCCAGCTCGCCGAGCTGCCGGCCCACCCCCACCTGCGCGCCCACGTCGCCCCGGCCGAGCGCAGCGGCTTGCCCGACCAGTGCGTCGATCTCATCACCGTCGCCCAAGCCCTGCACTGGTTCGACGCCGCGGCTTTTCACGCCGAGGTCG
>CANHON010000522.1 GCA_947462115.1 Deltaproteobacteria bacterium
CGCCGCGAGCTCCGCAGTACGATCTTCGCGCTTGCCTTTGTGATAGGCCTGCACGAGGCTATTTTCGCGGCGGCCTGGGCGCTGCGCGGCGTGGTCGTCTCGGTCTGGGAGAAGGGGCCGCTGGTCGATCCGGCCAGCCCCTATGCGCCGGAGAACGCGCTCATCTTTAGCGTCGTGGGCGGCGTCGTCGCGGTGGACCTCTACCTCGCGCTGTCGTTTTGGCTGGCGCGGCGGGCCACCGGCCGGGCCGGGCGGCTCTTGGCGGTGGTGGTGGCGGTGGTGGTCGCGGGGATCGGCGCGGAGGGCGCCGTTCGGGCGGCCGCGGCCCTGCGCATGCCCACGTGGTACCGGCCGCACCCCACGCTCCATTGGGTGGTGCGGGCCAACCTGCAGGACTACGCCTACGGCACCGACGGCACCCTGCTCACCACCAACGAAGATGGCCTGCGCGAGGCCAAGGTGGGCCGAGAGAAGCCGGCGGGCGAGACCCGGATCTTGGTGCTCGGCGACTCGTCCAACTTTGGCCAAGGGGTGAGCGGCGCCGAGCTGTGGACCACCCAGCTCGAAGGCCTGCTGCAGCCGCGCTTTGAGGCGGCGGGCCGGGGGCCTGTGCGGGTGATCAACGCCGCCACGCCCGGCTGGACCACCTTTCAGGGCCTCGAGGTGCTGCGCGGGCTCGGCGGCGAGTATTCGCCCGACCTCGTGATCGCCGGCTTCAACAACGACTCTGGCCCCGAGCTCCAGACCGACGCCAGCCGCGCGCTCATGGGCTGGCCCGCCCTCAACGGCGCCTTGTGGCGCTCCGAGCTCTACCTGTTGATGCGCACCGGCGTGCTCTCGGCGGTGCGGGCGCTGCACCCCGAGGCCCAGGCCATCTACGCGGCCCGGGGCGCCGGCGAGAAGCCGACCTATGGCGCGCTCCCGGCCGAGCGTCGGGCCCGGCTGACCCAGCGGGTGCCCCAAGCGCAGAGCCTGGAGAACCTCCGCGCGATGCAGGCCCTGGGCCGTGAGCGCGGCTTCTCCCTGGTGTGGCTGAACATGCCGATCAACCGCGCGCTGCCCGATCTGGTGGAGCGCTACGTTGACTATGGCGACCGCGCGGCCATTTTCGCCATGGCGGAGGCCGAGTCCTTGCCGCTCATCGACATCGACGGGCGGTGGCTGCGGAGCCGCGAGGCCGACCTCCACATCGTCGGGCACGTCTTTCACCCCAACGCCACGGGCCATCGCCGCCTGTCGGAGCAGGTGGCCGACGCGCTGCTGCAGCGGGGCCTGATCCCCGGCCAGCCCGCCCTGAGCGCCGCGCCCATCGACATCGGCGGGCCGCCGCCCGCGCCCGATGAGCAGACAGCGCGGCTCGGGATCTCAACGCTGACGCCCGTGCACGCCCATGTGCTGGCGGTGCTGGAAGACCACCCCGAGCTCATCGCGCAGCATGGCCTCAGCCTGCAGCTTCAGGGCTACGCCCGCGGCGGCCCCCAGGGGGAGGACGTGGCCCGCGGCGCGCTGGACGCCTGGTTCTCCTGCGAGCTCCCGGCCATCGAGATGGCCCGCTCCCGGCCCGACGCCGCGATCGTGGCGAGCCCAGGGTCGCTCGGCCGCATCGCGGTGGTGGGCGCCGCCCAAAGCCTCGACGGCCTGCGCGGCGCGGCGGTGGGCCTGAGCGCCGGATCGACCCCCGCCCTCGACTGGGCGCGCTGGGGCGCGGGCCTCGGCGCCTCCGTCCGCGACACCCCCACCGACCAGCTGTTCTCCAGCCTCGAAAATAATGAAGTGCAGGCCATCGTGGGCTGGGATCCCTGGGTAGCGCAGTGGACGGCCGACCCGCGCTTCTCGGTGGTGGAGGCCCGGGCCTTCCAGTCGGTGCTGGCGGTGGGCGGGCACTGGGCGATCGGGGACCGCAGCGCGCTCCGGCCCGCGGGGGAGGGCGAGGTGCCGCGCGCCGCCCGACTCGTGGCCTTGATCGAGGCAGCGCTGCGCCTCGCCGCGGCCGATCGGGCCCGCTACGACGCCAAGGTCGCCGAGATGAGCGGCTGGCCGATCGAGATCGTCCGCGAGGTCGGCGATCAGAACGCGCTGCTCGCCGGTCAGGCCACTTCAATGGCCCCCGCCGCCGACGCGGTCCCCGGCCTCGATCGGGCCCGGGCCCACCTCGGGCTCCCGAGCGCCGTCGGGGCTCTTCAGCCGGAGGTGCTGAGCGGCGCGCCCCCGTCGGGCCTGGGCGGCGCCGGGGGGCCGATGCCACCGGGCGGAGCGAAGGGGCCGCCCCCGGGCGGCATGAAGGGCCCGCCCCCAGGCGGCATGAAGGGCCCGCCGCCGGGCGGCAGGAAGGGCCCGCCCCCGACGCCGCGGTAGAGCGGAGCGGGGTCGCCGGCTCAGCCGAGGCGGCGGGCGATGGCGAGCAGGGCCGCGGCCGCCCCGCTGGCGATCGACAAGCCGCCGCGCGGCACCTCGGGCGCGCGCGGGTTGATGCGGATCAGCGTGCCCTGCGCCCCTTGGCGCTCGGCCTCGCGGCGGACCGTGCTGATGTCCACGCCGGCGCCGAGCTCGATCACCACCCGGGGGCCTGGGTGCGCCGCCAAGGTCTCGCGGTAGCGCGCAGCGGCGGCCTCCGCCCGGCGGGAGATCCAGTTAAAATCATTGAACATCAGGATGTTCGGTCGGGCCGGGCGGCCGGTGTCGGGGCAGACCGGCAGGGGGCCCACCGCGCGGAACGCTTCGGGATCGACCTCCACCACGGTGTTTGCGGCCGACCACAGCTCCCCGCGCCCGGACACCTGCTGCAGGTGGTGGATCGAGCCGTGCACCTCGTAGATCTGCGCCTCGTCGAAGCCCGCCTTCTGCAGCTGCCCATCGACGTTGCTGGTGAAGCAGAAGTGTGGCCGCTGCGCGCACCAGCCCCGCAGGACCGCGGTGCCGGCGTGGGGCGTCGTGTCGCGGTAGCGGTTCAGCCGGTCCCCGTAGAAGGCCCAGGCGAGGCGGGGCTCCCGCTCGAACCACGCG